>NZ_JACYFG010000041.1 GCF_014803405.1 Pelagicoccus enzymogenes | reverse complement strand
CTAGTACTCTCCAAAGACTTCCACCTCGACGTAGTGGTTCATCTCGTTGCTGGTGTTGCCGTCGGAGTACAGGCGAACGTAGCGGGCCTTCGTCTCCTTCGCGCCGATCAGCTTGCCCTTGTTGGTCTCCACGTAGGCCATGTCCCGGCCCGCCCCGAAGCCCAGCGAGTTGTCGTGGTCGTTGTTGAAGACCGTCGTCACGCCGCTCTCGAACGACTCGTCGTCGGAGAGCTGCACCACCACGTCCACGTAGGCGCGCTTCTGGGTGTGGAAGTGCCACAGGCCGAGCCCGTAGATCGTCGCTGTGCTCTCCAGGTCGATCTGCACCCATTGCGGGCCCTGGGCCAGCTCCACGAAGTAGCCTTCCTCCGACTCCTTGTCCCCGTCGGTCACCAGCTCGAGCTCGCCGATGATGGGGAAGTCGTCCGAGGAGGTGACTTCCTTGCCGAAGGCGATGTTGGAGACCCCGGCGGGGGCCAGGACGGTGGGCTGGGGGGCGTCGGGAGACTCCAGATTGGGCAGCACGATGGGCACCGGAGTGCCGGAGAGGAAGGGAGCCGGGTAGTCCAGCTCGATGGGGGCCTTGTCGGCCGCGGCCAGTATCGAGGCCGCGGATACGGCGGCCAGGGTCAGCAATGTCTTTTTCATAATTCGGTAATTTGGATTATCTGTTTCAGGTGGGTCGGCCGCTCCGCGGGCGACGGGTGGGCTGGCCGCTCCGCGGGCAGCAGGACGGCCGCGGAGCGGACGTCCCACCCTTGTTTCTACACCTCGAAGTCGCTGGGCTGGAACTCGAGCACGCGCCTCGCCGCCACCGCCTCGTTGACGCGGAAGATGCCGACCTCGCTCTTGAAGGAGTGCTCCCCGTCGGCGTTGAGCTTGGCCTCCCCCTTGATCGCGGAGAAGAAGTTCTCCAGGTGCGGCTGGTGCGGCGGCTTGTCCAGGGCCACCGGGATGTCGAACTGGGCCAGGGGCGCCGTCTCGCGCACGTCCACCTTGGCGTCCTTGGCCGGGGCCGGGGCCTCGGACTGGGTGAGGTAGTGCAGGTCGATCCACTTGTCCCAGCTGGGGGCCCGCTCCTCGCGGTAGATCTTGGAGAGGCTCGGGTTCTCCGAGAACTTGATGGAGCCCTCGTCGCCCATGAAGTACTCCCAGTAGCCGCCGCCGGCTGAGGTGGTGGTGAGCGTCTGGTAGAAGGCGCGCACCGGGCCGTAGGAAGTGTCGTACTCGTAGATCACCATCACGTTGTCGTACCACTCGCGCGAGGGGTAGTAGTCGGCCCCGCCGGAGGCGAAGACGGACTTCGGATAGGCGTCGAGGAACCAGTTGAAGATGTCGATCTGGTGGGCGCCCAGGTCGGAGATGGGCCCGCCGGAGAGGTCCTTGAACCAGCGCCAGTTGCGGAACTGGTGCATGTCGGCGTAGCCGTACCTCTTGAGCGTGGCCTCGTCGATGGCGTACTTCTTGGGCCAGCCCACGTCGGGGGTGACCGCCCGGTTCCACTGCCCGTTGAGGTTGGTGATGCGCCCGGGGATCTTGGCCTTCTTTATCAGGTTGTTGTAGCAGTGCTGGTAGCGGGGGTTGGAGCGGCGCTGGTGGCCGATCTGCAGCAGCTTGCCGGTCTCCCGGGCGGTCAGCACCATGGAGCGGGCCTCCTCCACCGTGCGGGCCATCATCTTCTCGCAGTAGACGTGCAGCCCGGCCTTCAGGCAGAGGTTGGTGTGGCGGGCGTGCCAGAGGTCGGGGGTGGCGACGATGGCCGCGTCGAGGTCCTTCTCCTTCTCCAGCATGTCCTCGATGTCCTGGTAGGCGTTCACCTCGAAGCCTTCCTTGGCCAGCTTGCGCTGGCCGTAGGTGCGGCTGTACTCCCAGATGTCGCACACGGCGCGGAAGCGCAGGCCGGGCACGTTGAGCATGGCGTCGAGCAGCACGCGGCCTTGCACGCCCAGGCCCACCAGGGCCACGTTGATCTCGCCGGCGGGCGAGGACTGGGCCCGCGCGAAGGCGGGGGCGAGCATCACGCCGCCGGCGGCGACGAGGCTGTTCTTGACGAACTCGCGGCGGGCGAGCGGGGCGCCGGGAAGGCTGGTCTTGCTGTCTTGGGTCATGGTATCGGGGGTCGGTAAGGGGTTAGAGCTTGTCGCCGGCGACGGCCCAGCGGTTGTACTTCACGAGAGCCAGGGCCAGGGCCACCAGCAGGACGTGGGTGCCCAGCCAGGCCACCCCGCCGCTCTCGTTCAGCAGCACCAGGCCGACGGAAAGGGAGACGTAGACCAGGCCGCTGGCCAGCAGGGCCAGGCGCGGCAGGGCCCCGGCCAGCAGCAGGACGCCCAGGGCCAGCAGGATCCAGCCGAGGACGCCGGAGTAGAGGTCCAGCGCCCAGGTGGGCATCAGCGGCTCGGCGGCGAACTTGTCGTAGAGCGGCTCGGGCAGGCCGTGGTAGTGCGAGAAGCCGTAGACCTTCTCCTTCACGTTGACCATGGCCCCGGAGATGTCCGGCTCGCCGAACTCGTCGAGCAGCGGGCGCTGCACCGTCTCGGTGCCGGCGAACTTCTCCAGGCCGGTGAAGAGCGAGCGAACGCCCAGCCAGAGCCGCAGGACGAGGAAGGCGAAGGACGCGCCCAGGGCGTCGAGTTGGAAGGGGGATTCGGGGGAATCGTCTTTCATTTTGATAGTCAATTACTTGGGGTTGGGGGAAATGGGAGATGCGTTGCGCAAAATTAGCGCAGCTTAAGTCTGGTACGCTGAACGGGCATAGAGGTCGAACAGGAACTGTAACTTAGGCCTATCAGCGGTCCACTATTAGACAAGGGTATCGCGGAAATAAGATTCGTCGGGAAATCAGGCCGTTGCAACCTAAGCGGCAAAGATTTCATCGATCAGGTGACGGTACTTTTCATCTACCACGTGTCGCTTGATCTTGAAGGTGTTCGTCATTTCCTCGCCCACTTCAAAGGCCTTTTCCAGCAACCGTACGTCGTGCAAGTGCTCAAATTTCTTGAAGCCGTTGTCGGACGAGATCAGTCGCTTCGCCTCCTGCCGGATCATGCGGATCGCTTCCTTGTGGTGCGCAAGATCCGCCAACGACTCAGCTTTTATGCCAGCAGCCTCGAAACCTTCCAGAGAGGGCACGACCAGAGCGCCCAGGTGCTTGCGGTCTTGGCCCACCACCATGCATTGGTCCACCAAGGGCGACTCGCAAAGTTTCGCCTCGATGGGAATCGGTTCCAGATTCTCGCCGTTGAGCAGCACGATGGTATCCTTCGAACGCCCCATAATCTTAAGGCAGTTGTTGTAGGTATACATTCCGATGTCTCCCGTGTTGAACCATCCATCTTTCAATACGCGAGCTGTCGCTTCAGGATTCTTGTAGTATCCCTTCATGACTTGCGGGCCTTTCAAGTGGATTTCTCCTTTGAGGCCGCGCCCCTTCCCCTTCTTCGACGGATTCGGGTACAGAACCTCTCCAGTATTGAGATCTATGATACGAAGCTCGGTTTCTGGATACAGCGGTCCCACGGTCCCGATCACCAAGCGCTCCAGCGTACGCACGGCAGCTACCGGCGAGGTTTCCGTCAAACCGTAGCCTTCCTTAACCGGAATGCCGATATAGTTGAAAAACTCGTCCACATGAGGCTGCAAAGCCCCTCCCCCAGAAACAGTCCCCTTGAAACTACCACCTACGATCTGTCTCAACTTTTCCAATACAACTGCGTTCAGCGCCACGTAGAGCGGGAGAAAAAACAATATCTTGAAAGCTCCTGCCGCGGCTTTGCCCAAGGTCTCGCCCAAGCCGCGCCCCTCCAAGTCCATTTCCTTTCGCTGGAAGAAAAACAGAGAGCCTTTCACCATGCGCGAACTGAAATAGGCCGCCCTAAAAAGAGCGCGACGGATCCAGTGCGAGGTCTCCACGTTCTTGCGTATCTTTAGGTACAAGTTTTCCCAAAGTCGAGGGGCAGAAGCCATGATGGTTGGCTTTACGGCCTTAAGGTCGTCACCGAGCGTGCGCAGACTCGTGAAGTAAGTGCAGCAGCCATTGCTCACCGCTATCATGTGGAAAATGCGCTCATAGCTGTGCCAGACTGGCAAAATCGACAGCAAGCGATCGTCCGGCTCCAATGGGAATGGCAGGTTGCGCACCTGCGACGCCATGTTCGCATGCGTTAATTGTACGCCCTTGGGCGTTCCGGTGGTGCCCGAGGTATAGATCAAGGTGAATAGGTCATCGGGCTTGATCTGGGCCATGCGGTCCTCGACCTGACGATCTCCCTCAGCCCGCAGCGCCTTTCCGCGCTCCACTAAACCGTAGAGGCCGAGCACTCCCTTCGGGGGGGGCGCCTTCGGATCCATCAGGATAAGATGCGTGACCTTGTCGAGCTTGGGCATGATGCGAATCACACGCTCTAGCAAACGCGCGCTTTCCACAAAGACCACCTTCGCGTCCGAGTGCTGCAAGATGTATTCAATTTCCTGATTCGTGACATCCGTGCCGCGCGGCACGTCGGCGGCACCGCACATGAGGATGGCGTAGTCGGCGATATTCCACTCCACGCGGTTATCCGCCAACAAGCCCACATGGTCACGAGCGTCTACCCCGAGCTCTATCAATGCAGTGCCAAGGTACAGGCCAAAGTCGTAGAGGTCCCTGTAGCTGACTGGCTGGTAAACGCCTTTGCGAATGCGAGAGGCAAAAGCCGGCCGGTCGCCGTAACGTTCCGCTGCCAAGCGGTACATCTCCGCTAGATTGTCCGATGCAATACCTTGAAACTTCATCAATTCGTAGAATGGGGAGGGGGCAATATGAGTGAGGTCAGGCCCTTCCCGTTTCAAGCAAGAAGGGCCGCTTATCGCACCGGTGAGCCCTACTTTCACATTTTCCCATTGCCACAGCCCAATTCCATGGAGAAGCCTACCGATTCACAGCCTATACCACTCCATGCCCGTTCTCAGCGTAACAGAATTGACCATTAGCTTCAGCGGTCCCGCCGTTCTCGAAAACGCGAGCCTGCACATCGATCGAGGCGAGCGGGTATGCGTGCTCGGACGCAATGGCGCCGGCAAGTCTACCCTGCTGAAAGTGATCTCCGGCGAGTACGGAGCTAACTCCGGCTCCATCACCTTCCCGGAAGGCGGCGTGGCCACTGCCCTGCCCCAGGAAATCCCTCAGGACCTAGACGCCAGCGTCCGGGAAATCGTCACCTCTGGATTCGGAGCCGAAGGCGAAGCCCTGCTCGCCTTGCACGCCGATCGCCCCCACTCACCGCTCGACCCTGAGCGCCAGTGGAAGATGGAAGCCAGCATCGAGCAAACCCTCAAGGACCTCCAGCTCGATCCGGACGCCCGCTTCCCCACTCTCTCCGGCGGACTCAAACGCCGAGCCCTGCTCGGCAAGGCTCTCGTCTGCGAACCAAGCGTGCTCATCCTCGACGAGCCGACCAACCACCTCGACATCGAGTCCATCCTCTGGCTGGAAGACTTTCTCATCGGCAGCAAGCTGACCCTGCTCTTCGTCACCCACGACCGCTCTTTTCTCAAACGCCTCGCCACCCGCATCGTCGAAGTGGACCTCGCCCAACTCAACAGCTTTCGCTGCGACTACGAGACCTACCTCGCCCGCAAGGAAGAGCTGTTGGAAATCGAAGCCAAGAACCGAGCCGCCTTCGAGAAGAAGCTCTCCCAGGAGGAAGCCTGGCTGCGCAAAGGCATCAAGGCCCGCCGCACCCGCAACGAAGGCCGCGTGCTCGCCCTCAAGAAAATGCGAGACGAACGCGCTTCTTGGCGCAGCCGTTCGGGCAACGCCAGCTTCTCGCTCCAGCAAAGCTCCAGTTCCGGGGCCAAGGTCATCACCGTCAAGCAAGCCTCCGTATCCTACGGCGAAAAACAAATCCTCAAAGCTTTCGACGCGCAAATCATGCGGGGCGATCGCATCGGCGTAATCGGCCCCAACGGATCCGGAAAAACCACCCTTCTCAAACTCCTCCTCGGAAAACTCCAGCCCAGCAGCGGCGAGGTCGAACACGGCACCAAACTTGAGATCGCCTACTTCGACCAGATGCGAGCCCAGCTGGACTACGACAAAACCGTTTTCGAAAACGTGGCCGACGGCAACGAGACCGTTCCCGTCAACGGCAAGCAACGCCACGTCATGACCTACCTGCAGGACTTCCTCTTCACCCCCGAGCGAGCCCGCGCCTCCATCAAGACGCTGTCCGGCGGCGAACGAAATCGGCTGCTCTTGGCTCGCTTGTTCACTCAGCCGGCCAACCTGCTCGTGCTCGACGAACCGACCAACGACCTCGATGCGGAAACCCTCGAGCTGCTGGAGGAGCGCATCCTCGAGTTCGACGGCACCCTGCTTCTTGTGAGCCACGATCGCGAGTTTCTGGAGAACACCGTCACCTCCCTATTCGTCGTGCAAACAGGTGGAGCCGTAACCGAACACCATGGCGGCTACAACGACTGGCAAGCCCGCCGTAAGCAGCAGCTAGCCGCCCAGCAGGCCTCAGCGAAACAGGCTAGCGAATCCTCCGCCAAGCCGAGCCGCAACAACTGGAAAGAAAAGAAACCGAAGTTCACCAACAAGCTGCGCAACGAACTCGAAGCCCTGCCCAAACGAATCGAGGAACTGGAGGAGCGCAAGGAAGCCCTCGTCGGCGTGCTCGCCGATCCCGCTACCTACCAAGAGGGTGAAAGCAAGATCGTCGCCCTAAAGTCCGAAATGGGCGAAATCGAGTCCGAATTGGAGACCGCCTTCGAACGGTGGGAGGAATTGGAGACCCTCAAAGAGTCTCTTACCGACTCCAACGCATGAGCGCTGGAACGCGCCAAGCGGAGGCTCCTCTCTAGCGGAGATAAGCTGATAACTCTATCGGCCTCGAAACGCGTTTTCGATTAGCGCCGGATTTACACCGAAATCCAACTTTTCACTAGTAAGAGCTTGGACATCTGGACGATACTAGAGACTCGGAATCCGACCTAAGCAAACAAAGCGAGCCAACCCAACTAACACACTCGATGAACAAAGCGAAAAACTCCAAGAACGGCTTCACCCTAATCGAACTTCTGGTTGCCGTGGTGATCCTAGGCGTACTTGCCTCCATCGCAGTTCCCCTCTTCAGCAGCTACCTTCGAAACGCCCGCGCTGCAACCTTTGCCACCGACATTCGAATCCTAGCAAGCGCAGGCTCTCAATATTCGCTAGAATCCGGTTGGTGGGTCGAGGACTCCTCAACCGGCGTGTTCCCGCCTGAGCTCGAAGGCTACGTATCTCGCAAGAAGTTCGAACTTGGCAGCCCTCTTGGAGGCAAGTGGGACTTCGAACACTTCGACTTGGGCAACTTCACTTCGGCCGTGGGAGTGGTTGCTCCTACGCACGGGGACGACATTTTCGCAGTCGTAGACAAGCGGATCGACGACGGAAACCTCTCCACAGGTATTTTCCAGAAACTCGAATCAGACCGCTACTACTACATCATCGAGGACTAGAGCTCCTAAAACTGGCCGGTTCTAAGCATTACGAGCGTACACGCTTCCAGAGTTTCGACTCCAGCTTGCTCTAAACTCCGGCGTACTCCCTCGTTCTCGGTTCCGGGATTGAAGACAACACGCCTCGGCCGAATCGATAGGAGGTCCTCAAGAATCTCTTCCACTCTCGCGGAGCCTATGTAGAGGGTTACCGTATCCACCGGATCCTGACATTCAGTCAAACGACTCAAAACTGGTTCCCCAAGGATAGCACCTCCTCGAGGAGCGATAAGCCGAACCTCGTAGCCCGCCCCCATCAATTGTCGCTGCGCCAAATGCGCGTAACGATCCGGCTTGGGACTTGCTCCAACAATTGCAACCACCGACTGCATCCGTTCCACTCCTTGGCGCTCGAGGCCTTCCAGAGAAGACGCCAATGCAACGCCATCGACCTCCAAGTTCGGATCCAGCTCGATAAGCGGAACCAAAACAAAAGCCCGTTCGCTGATACGAGGGTGCGGCACTTGCAACTCGCTCTCCTCAATCTTCTGCTCGCCAAAGAGCAGAATGTCGATGTCCAGCGTTCGCGGTCCCCAACGCTCTAGGCGTACGCGCTTCAAGTCCCGCTCCACAGCCAAGCAATACTCAAGCAACTCGCGAGCTGTAAGCGTCGTATCGAATCGAGCAACCGCATTGACGAACCAATCTTGCTCTACGCCTCCAATAGGCTCCGTCCTGTAAAACGAGGACAGCTCTAAATTATGGATACGATCATTATGCCCTAGAGCCTGTATCGCCCTGCGAATGTTTCCGACTTTACAACCAACGTTGGAGCCGAGACCGATGTAGACCTTATTCATCACGTTCGCGTCTTATTGTGATTCCCACCGCGCGAAATTTACCGTCGATCGGAGCCTCTGGCTTGCGCACCGTTACGGACACCTCTTGCACGAGGTCGAAATAACTGAAAATCTCTTCCGAAAGTTGCTCCGCGTAACTCTCAATCAAATCGCAACGAGCCTCATCCATCAGTTGCTCCGCCAACGCGAATACTTCGGCGTAATTTACGGTCTGCGCCAAAATATCGCTCCGACCGGCCTTTCTCAAATCCACGCCCAACTCGACGTCGATGTAGAAAGTCTGCCCGTTTCGCTTCTCGTCTTCCAGTACACCGATGAATCCGAATAGCTCGATTCCCTCGAGAAACACTGTATCCAATTTCTTATTCATCTAGGTCTCCTCCTCTGTAAATCAAGTCCGCCAGACCAAGCGCCCGCACGTGCGCCGCCACATCATGCACCCGGAAAATTTCGATTCCCGCAGCCACGCCCGCGACCGAACTGGCGAGAGTCGGTTCCAACCTCAACTCCAGCGGCAATCCAGTTGGTTGAGCAGTGATGCGCTTGCGAGAAGCTCCAAGCAAAAGAGGAAAGCCAAAGGATCGAAGCAAATCCAGTCCTCTCAAAATCTCGAGATCCTCCTGCCGCGTCGTTCCAAAACCGACTCCTGGATCCAAGACAATCGCGGCCTCCTTCAAGCCCGCATCGAAAGCAACTTCCAACGACTTCTCCCAACTCGCTCGGATGCGATCCAAGATTGGTTCTACCCCCTCCCCTAAACGTCCATTCCGCATCAAGACAACCCCAGACCCGAAGCTGGCCGAAACAGTCGCGAGATCCGTTTCGGACAAAAAACCGTTCACGTCGTTGACAATATTGACTCCCGCTTCCAGGGACGCCGCAGCAACCTCCGGTTTGCACGTATCGACAGAAAGAATACAATTCGGCCTCCGCGCCCTGAGCTCTCGCACCACTGGTACCACGCGCTCAATTTCTATGTCCGCGCTCACCGGCTCAAACCCTGGTCGAGTCGACTCGCCTCCGATATCGATGATATCAGCTCCTTCTTCGAGCATCTGCTCCCCTCTCGCCAGCGCTGCCTCCAAGTTCAAGTGCTTGCCGCCATCTGAGAAACTGTCCGGGGTCACGTTCAAGATCCCCATCAACAGCGAACGTTTCCCTAGCTCCAACTTGGCATCGCCCGCCAGCTTCCAAAACAAATCCTTAGACACGATGCGAACGCGCCTCCTCTCGCTCCAATTCCAAATAGGACTCCCTGAGACGAGGGAGCCAGTTTACTTCGTAACTCGCCTCCGTCCCGGAACTCGCTTGATAGCTCGCGACCGAACGAGGACCGCTCCCGGAACTCGTGAGAAAAACTTCGGAAGCCGCCAACAAATCAGCTTCCTCGAATACGCCTTCCTTTACTTCAATCCCGTTTTGTCGAGCCAGCTCGATTACCTTGCGGCGCACGATTCCGTCGAGCAATCCGCAATCGAGCGCCGGGGTGCTCAAGACGCCATCCTGCACAAAAAAGAGATTGGACACGGCACACTCCGTCAACTCGTTCCGCTCGTTTTTGAAAACGCATTCATCGAAGCCAGTGGCTTTCGCTTTCTCGAGCTCCAGAACCGATTCCATGTAGTTCAGGCTTTTGTTCCGGCTAGTGAAAGCCTGAGATGCCTTAACCACCTTGGACTGCGACAATCGGCTCGGTGCCAGTTCAGTCGGCACCCCTCTTGTCCGTACAAACAAAGCAAGGGACGGGTTCTTCCCGCTGTCCGTTATCACGATTTTGAATACACCCGCATCAACGCCTTCGGCCTCGAACAACAAGCGGGCCTGCTCGCGTAGCGCAGTCTCGTCGAGTTCGCAATCCAATCCAGCTCCCACGAGACCGCGGCGCAATCGCCCGAGGTGTTCACTGAAAAAACAAGGCGTTTTATCCAGGAACTTCATGGTCTCGAAAACTCCGAAGCCAAATGCGAAGCCACGGCTCAGGAGCGGTTGCGAAAGCGCATCCGCATCTAGCAATTCGCCATTCAAAATCAGCTTAGCCATCGAGGCTCCCTCCTAACGCATTCACCATGGCTTTCGCCTTCAACAAGGTTTCATCATACTCGCTCGCCGGGTCACTGTCCCAAACGATACCGCCCCCAACTTGAAACGACAATCGCCCGGCTGCAATCCGCAAAGTTCTGATTGCAATGTTCAAGTCCACGTTTCCCGAAGCGTCGAAATAACCAATCGAACCTGTGTAAACTCCACGTTCGCCTCGCTCCAGCTCGTCGATCACTTGCATGGCTCGGATTTTTGGAGCACCCGTTATCGAACCTCCCGGAAACATAGCCTTGACGCAGTCGAGCGCCGTCCGGCCTGTTTCCAATCTCCCGCTCACATCCGCGGTTTGATGGATCACCGTGGCGTATCGCTCCAAGCGAAAAAGGTCGTCCACTCGCACGCTTCCCGGTTCGCAAACGCGACCCAAATCATTGCGCTCCAAGTCGACGATCATGAGCAGTTCGGAGCGATCTTTCTCGGAATTCTCCAGATCGCGGGCGTTGCCTGCCGCTTCCATTTCGGAGGCGCCGGCAGAGCAGGTACCTTTAATCGGTCGCGTCGTCGCCTGCCCGTCAATGATCTGCAGGAAACGCTCCGGAGAAGAGGAGACGATCTGCTCGTCGCCAAAATCCAAATACGCGGCGTAAGGCGCGGGACTTCGCTCCGCCAACTCCAAGAACAGTTCAAATGGGTCACCCTCGCAATCCGCTTCGAAACGCTGCGACAAGTTCACTTGATAAACGTCTCCGCTGCGAATTTTCGAGCGTACCGCTTCAACTGCGTCCAGGTATTCATCCTTTCCGAAATTGGAGTGCAACCGGGAAGTCAGGCGAAAGGAATTCCCATCCACCCTTTGCCCAGAAAACGCTCGCCGGCAAAACGACATCAAGCTCTCGCTTGGCTCGTCCTGTAGCGAGACCAACCACGTTTCCTCACGTTCATGATCAAATACCAAAGCGCCATCGTAAACAGCGAATCGGTTATCCGGATACGCTCCCGAGGACGGCTTGAGTTGCGACATCTCCAGACAGCGTCCCGCGTCGTAGGAAAGGTAGCCAATCGGTCCGCCATAGAACGGCAAGCGTCCCTTCTCGATAGACCTCAGCTGTTTCAATTCCTCCTCAATCGCCTGAAAGCCTGTCGACGAGACTACCTTCAAAGGATTCGCAGCCAAAATCGAATATCGCCCTAGACCATAGGCACGCAAACCGCTGTAGAGGAAGGAGACTCCCGGCAAGCGCGAGACCTTTCTGGCAGCGGCGATCGGATCAAAGGGAACGTCTAACTTCCTTTCCATCAGTGCCGCCCCTCCACCGCGTTCTTAAGCAACGCCATCCCGCCTTCCGTTAGATACGCTTCCGGATGAAACTGGACTCCAGAAATTGAATACACTTTATGGCGCAAACCCATCAACTCCCCAACTTCGGAGCGGGCGGTCGCTTCCAAGCAATCGGGGAGATCGCGCTCCTGAACGACCAGGGAATGGTAGCGCGTCACCTGCAGCGGATTCGCCAAACCGGTAAAGACCCCTTTCCCATGGTGAAGCACAGGCCTCACTTTTCCATGTACGGGTTGCTCCGCCTGCACCACCCTGCCTCCAAAGTAAGTGGCAATGGTCTGCATGCCCAAGCAAATCCCTAAAAAGGGTATCTCCTTGTGATAGGCATCCAACAAATCGATACAACGTCCCGTCGCCTCCGGTCCGCCCGGACCAGGCGAAATCACGATCAAGCTGAGCTCCATTCGACCAACCTCGTCGACATCCAGCTCATCGTTGCGTCGCACCAGCACCTCTTGCCCAAGCATTCTCAGATACTGGGAAAGGTTATAGGTAAAGGAATCGTAGTTATCGACGAGCAAGATCATCCGACTCAGCCGATTCGACTTTCCTCCACCAGCGTCGAGGCCACCCCATCGGAACGAAGGAAGTGCAAGCTCTCGCCCTCAGCCAGGATGCGCTCCAGCAGCACTGCTCGGTCCAAAGCCGGCATCTCGATTCGTTCAAGCTCTCCGCGATCGAAAAAGCAGAAGTCGCCTTCCTCTATTTGCGGAGGCAAGCCTCGCAGGCATACCTTCACCTGAAAGACGAACATCAACCAATGCCCCGTGCTTTCGTAATCTTTTTCCGAAAGGATGCAGCGCAAAGCCAGATCGCTTGCATCTAGCGCAACGCCCACTTCTTCAGCAGCTTCTCGGATCGCGCACTCGTACGGCGACTCCCCAGTCGGCATCTCCAACTTGCCACCCACCGCGCACCAAAGCCCCAAGTTAGGCGGACGCTTGCGGCGAATGAGAAGCAAGCGGCCCGCCGCGTCGCTAAAGTACAGCAAGGTACCGATGCGAAACCGGCTGTGGTTGCTCTCTGGACTGGGCTGCGTTGCTGACACCAGCGGCATCCTGTGAATGGCCACCGCGGCGCCAATGCTTTTCTGTGGCTGAACCGATAACGAGCGCCCCTAAAATCGCGGCGAACCACCCTCGGACGCTCCGATAACCGGCAAACGTTCGAACCGAGAAGCCACCGCCACTCGCTGGCCGCTCGCTGCCGATTCCTCGCAAGCGAGCATCAAGTCGAAAACGTGGAACGCGATCTCGCCGTTGGCCCGGTGGGGGCGATTCGCGCGGATGGCCGCCGCCATGTCAGCGATTCCCAAGGCTCGGGCGCCTTCGTAGTTGTGCTGCAAGGACAGCGATTCCCAGCTTCCTCCCGCTCTGCAAACCCTCAGCTCGCCGTCGAATCGGTTGGGATCTGGCAAGGACAGATTTCCTTCCGTACCGTAAAGCGTAAGCATTGGCAGGTCGTGCTCCCCTTGCACGTCGAAGCTGAACAAGGCGCTCACCGTTGCCCCGTTTTCGAACTCGATCAGACTCGCGTTGTGAGTCGGCGTTTCGACAGCGATCTTCGTCCCCTCTAGCGCCCCACTTCCCACCGTGCGCTCGGCGAATACTTGCTTCGCAGAAGCCACCACCGAAACCGCTGGGCCGAACAGGTTCACCAAAACCGTGAAGTAGTAAGGAGCCATGTCCAATACGGGTCCGCCGCCCAGCTTGTAGTAAAATTCTGGATTCGGATGCCAGCGCTCATGCCCCGGACAAGCGAAGACGGCCGTGCCGCCAAAAGGCTTGCCGATAAAGCCCTCGTCCACCAGCTTGCGAGCGGTTTGCAGCGGAGCGCTCAAAAAGGTATCTGGAGCGCAGCCTACCCGCAACCCTTTGGCGGCCGCCAAGCGCAAGACCTCTTGTCCTTCATGCCTGTTCGTAGCGAACGGCTTCTCGCAATAGGCATGCTTCCCCGCCTCTAGGATCCGCTTGTTGACCGGCGCATGGAATTGAGGAGTCGTCAGGTTCAGCACGATCTCAACCTCCGGATCCGACAAAAGCTCATCCACCGCAATGGCCTTGGGTACGCCAAATTCCTCGGACCGCGCCCGGGCGACATCCACGTTCAGGTCCGCGCAGGCGACAATCTCGATCTCGCCGTACAGCTTCGCGCCCTTGAAGTACTGCGGGCTGATGTTCCCGCAACCGATAACTCCGACTTTGATCGCTTCACTCATAAGAAATCACAGGTAATCAAGCCCTTGTCGCCTAGCCAGCATAGTTGCGCTGTCCGTATAGAGCGGTGCCGACGCGTACCATAGTACTTCCTTCAGAAATCGCTTCCTTCATATCCCCACTCATCCCCATGGAGAGTTCCGCCAGCTCCACGCCAAAGGAATCGCTCAAGGAGTCGCGGCATTCACGCAAGCTCGCAAAGGTCCTACGGGCAACCTCTGGATCGTCCGAAAGCGGGGCGATCGTCATCAGGCCGTCTACCCTCAGATTCGGACAGCCCAGCGCCGCTTCAAGCAGAGCCGGCGCCTCCTCCAGCTCCACGCCAGACTTGGCCGGATCGCGGCCCGCATTGACCTGCAACAGAACAGACAGGCAGCGGCCCGCCTCCCCCGCATAGCGATCGAGAGCTTTGGCTATCTTGGCCCGTTCTACCGTCTGCACTCGGTGGAAACTCTCCGCGACTTTCTTGGCCTTGTTGCTCTGCAATGGACCGATCAGCTCCCAACGCAGCTCCGGGTCCACATCCCCCATCTTGCCCAAGGCCTCCTGCACCCGATTCTCCCCCACCGCCCGCAAGCCCGCCTCCCAAGCATAACGGGCCACGTCGACGGGATGGTTCTTGGTCACCGGCAAGAGCTGGACCGAGCTCGGGTCGCGCCCCGCCGCGCGGCAGGCAGCTTCAATCTGCCCCTTCACTTCGCTCAAATTAGCCTGAAAATCCTCAAACGATATTAGCATTAACTTTTCTACTGTTTAGTATTGCCTTGATAAGCCTAAGTTATAAACCTGCTTAAAAAACTCCTCGCATGCAAATAGACAACTTCAAGATCTTCGCCGACTTAGTCGAAACCAAAAGCTTCTCCAAGGCCGCTCGCCTCAACGGCGTGACGCAGTCGGCAGTCAGCCAGCAGGCGAGGTCCATGGAGAAACACTTTGCCGCGTTGCTGATCGACCGCAGCCAGAAGCAGTTCCAGCTCACTCGAGAAGGAGAACGCGTCTACCAGTCGGCCAAGGAGATCCTGCACGGCTACGAGAAGCTGCTCAGCGAGCTGATGGAAATGCGAAAAGTCATCTCCGGCACCATTCGCATCTCCACCATCTACAGCATCGGCCTCCACGAGCTGCCCCCTTATATCAAGAGCTTCCTCACCGAATTCCCGAACGTGAACGTGCGCGTGGAGTACCGACGTTCCAACTTGGTTTACGAAGACATCCTGCACAATTCCGTCGACTTCGGCTTGGTCGCCTTCCCACAGAAGAATCGCCAGATCGAAATCACCGACTTTCGCAAGGACCGCCTCATCACCATTTGCCATCCGAACAACCCGCTCGCGAGGGAGTCCAGCCTCCAGCTCGAGACCCTCGCCAAGCACAAGTTCATCAGCTTCGATCCCGACATCCCGACCCGCAAGGCAGTCGACCAGATGTTCAAGGAACAGAAGATCGAAATCGATCCGGTCATGGAGTTCGACAACATCGAAACCGTGAAACGCGCCGTAGAGATCGACGCCGGCATCGCCATCGTTCCCAAGGCGACCGTCCTGCAGGAGATCAAGCAGGGCACCCTCTGCGCCATTCCCATCGACGGGCCCACCTTCGATCGTCCGCTCGGCATCCTGCACCGCAAGGGCCGCGTCCTCACGCCGGCAATGAAGAAATTCATCGACATCCTCACCGGCCAAGACCTGCTCGGCGACTGACCTCAAGCCTTCACGCGCCGACGCTTCTCACTTCAAAGGAGTTCGGGGCCGACGATAACCCCTAACGCCGGCCCCGGATTTGTCTGCTTCTGTCATCAAGACAGTAGCGTCACTCCCTCAATCCCTGTTACCAGGGACGGACCTTCAAACAGCATCGCCTGCGCCAAAAGCGGGCGAGCGAGGGATATGGCTCAAACTAAGGCTCTATTGAGCAATTACGCAAAAAAGCTGCCGCTCAAATCCGAGCAGCAGCCTTCCTGAAATACCAGCCGGTCAAATGACTCGCCTGTATCCGAATCAGCTATACGCAAGATTCGGAGCGAGCCACTTCTCCGCGACTTCTACTGAAATTCCCTTACGCTTGGCATAATCCTCGATCTGGTCGCGCTCGACCTTGCCCACGTTGAAGTAGCGCGCGTCGGTTCCCCCGAAATAGAGTCCGGAAACCGAACTGCCGGGATTCATGGCGTAACTCTCAGTCAAGGACACTCCTGTATGCTCCTCCGCGGAGAGCAACTTCCAGAGCGTATCCTTTTCGGTGTGGTCCGGACAGGCAGGATAGCCCGCTGCGGGACGCACCCCCCGATACTCTTCCTTGATCAGCTGCTCCTTGGTGAGCTGCTCGGACTTGCCAAATCCCCACTGCTCGCGGACGCGTTCGTGGATGTACTCCGCCAGCGCCTCCGCAAAACGGTCGCCGAGCGACTGGGCTAAAATCGCGGTGTAGTCGTCGCCTGCCGCCTTGAACTTGTTGGCAAACACTTCGACTTCCTCGCCCGCAGTGACAGCGAAGCCGCCAAGCGCGTCGACCTGCCCGCTCGCCTTGGGGGCGATAAAGTCCGAGAGGCTGTAGTAGGTCTCGTCACCCACCTTCTCTTTCTGCTGACGCAAGAAATGGAAACGGCTCAGTTCCTCGCTGGCTGACTCGTCTCGCCAGAGCACCACGTCATCACCCTCCGCGTTGGCGGGCCAAAAGGCGGTAACACCGCGCAAGCGGAAGGCCTTCTCCTCGATAATCTGCTTGAGGAGCCTTTGAGCGTCTTCGTAGAGTTCGGTCGCTTGCTTGCCGTACTTTTCGCTCTCTAGGATCTTCGGAAAGACGCCCTTCAGCTCCCAGGTCCAGAAGAAGGGAGACCAGTCGATGTATTCCGCTACCGTGGCGAGGTCAACGTCTTCCCAAAGCGTCAAGCCGTATGCCTCTGGCTTGGCCAGGTCCGCCTTTTCCCAATCCGTGACGAAGGCCTTGGAACGGGCCTCCTGCAGGGAAAGGATCTTCGCCTGGTTCGCGTTGCCCGCAGCGTGTCGCTCGCGCAGCCCGGTTTGAGCTGTATCCAACTCTTGGATAAAGGCGTCCCGCTTGTCGGGATTGAGCAAGTCATTGCAAACGCCCACCACCAGCGACGCGTCAGTCACGTGCACGACCGGCCCGCTGTAGTGCTGGGCAATCTTGATCGCGGTGTGAGCCTTGCTCGTCGTGGCGCCGCCGATCAGGAGCGGCACGGTGAAACCGCGCCGCTCCATTTCCTTGGCTACATGGATCATCTCGTCGAGCGAAGGGGTTATCAATCCGCTCAGACCAATGATATCCGCCTTGATCTCCAAGGCTGTATCCAAAATCTTATCGCAAGGCACCATCACCCCGAGGTCTTCGACCTCGTAGTTGTTGCAGCCAAGAACGACCCCTACGATATTCTTGCCAATATCGTGCACGTCTCCCTTCACCGTAGCAATCAACATTTTGCCGCGCGAGGAACTGGCGTTGTCGGCCTTTTCCGCCTCCATGAAGGGAGTTAGGTAGGCCACCGCCTTCTTCATGACGCGGGCTGACTTAACCACTTGCGGCAGGAACATCTTCCCTTCGCCAAAAAGCTTACCCACGATCTTCATGCCGTCCATCAGCGGCCCCTCGATCACGTCCAACGGACGCGGCAGCTTCTGGCGAGCTTCCTCGACATCCTCGTCCACGAAAGTCGAAATCCCTTTCACCAAGGAGTAAGAGAGGCGTTCTTCAACCGTGCCGGAACGCCATTCGTCGACCTTTTCTTCGACCTTCTTTCCGGAAGCATTGGCCTTCACCTCCTCCGCCATTTCGATCAGGCGTTCGGTAGCCTCTGCATTGCGATTGAGCAGCACGTCCTCCACCGCTTCGAGCAGCTTGGGTTCAACCTCGTCGTAGACCGCGAGCATGCCTGCATTGACGATTCCCATGTCTAGGCCGGCTTGGATCGCGTGATAGAGGAAGGCCGCGTGAATCGCTTCGCGGACAGGATTGTTGCCGCGAAAGGAGAATGAAATATTGGATACGCCACCGCTGACGCGAGCGTATGGACAGAGCTGCTTTATCTCTCGCGTGGCCTCGATGAAGTCGACCGCATAGTTGGCGTGCTCTTCCATGCCAGTACCGACCGTCAGGATATTCGGGTCGAAAATGATGTCCTCCGGTGGGAAATCGAGCTTCTCAACTAACAAGTCGTAGGCTCGCTTACAGATACGCACCTTGTCCTCGCGCGTGGCAGCCTGACCTTCTTCGTCGAAGGCCATCACGATGACTGCGGCTCCGTATCGACGAACCAATGACGCGGACTCGAGGAACTTCTCTTCGCCTTCCTTCAAGCTGATGGAGTTCACCACGCACTTGCCTTGAGCGCACTTGAGTCCGGCCTCGATCACGGACCACTTCGAAGAGTCGATCATGATGGGCACCCGGGAAATGTCCGGCTCGCTCGCCACCAGATTGAGGAATTTCGTCATGCAGGCTTCGCCGTCGAGCATGCCTTCGTCGAAGTTGATATCGATGATGTTGGCCCCGTTTTCCACCTGCTGGCGGGCGACTGCCAGCGCATCGTCGAACTTCTCTTCCTTGATGAGCTTCTTGAAACGCGGGGATCCAGTCACGTTCGTCCGTTCGCCCACCATGACGAACGGCGCCTTCTCGCCCTTCACTTCGAAGGGTTCCAATCCAGAAAGTCGAAGCGCTTTCTCGATCTGCGGAATGGGACGCGGCGGATAGTTGCGGGACTTGTCGGCAATCGCCTTGATATGTTCTGGCGTCGTGCCGCAACACCCTCCGATCAAGTTGACGAACTTGTTCTGGGCAAAGTCTTCGAGGAAGCGAGCGGTGTCGGCGGGCAACTCGTCGTAGCCCGTCTCGCTGAGCGGGTTGGGCAAGCCCGCATTCGGGTAGCAAGAGATGAAACAATCGGCGTTCTTGGCCAATGACTCGATGTAGGGTCGCATGTCCTTGGCCCCCAAAGCGCAATTGATCCCCACGCTCAAAGGTCGGGCGTGAGACACGGAATTCCAAAACGCTTCGATGGTTTGTCCGGATAAAGTACGTCCAGAGGCATCGGTAATCGTAACGCTGAGCATCACCGGCAAGCGTTCGCCCCGCTCCACGAAATACTCCTCGAGAGCAAAAATGCAGGCCTTCAGGTTGAGCGTATCGAAGGTGGTTTCGGGCAGAAAAATGTCGGCACCCGCTTCGCCGAGGGCTCGGATCTGCTGCAAGTAAGCGATCCGCAAGTCGTCGAAGGTCACCGCCCGGTATTCGGGACGGTTAACGTCCGGCGAGAGAGAAGCAGTGCGGTTGGTCGGGCCGATAGCGCCCGCCACGAAACACTCGCGCCCCGGATTTTCAGCCACAAACTCAGCGATCGCTTCCTTGGCAAGCTTGACCGAAGCCGCGTTGAGCAGGTCCACCGAATCCTCCAGCCCGTAGTCAGCCTGCCCGATCACGGTCGCAGAGAAGGTGTTGGTTTCGATGATGTCGGAACCCGCCTCCAAGAAGGCCTTGTGGATGCCCTTGATGACGTCTGGGCGCGTCAGCGTGAGCAACTCGTTGTTGCCCTTCAGATCGCTGGGATGCGCTTCGAAATGCCCGTGGCGAAAGTCCGCCTCCTCCAGCTTGTGACGCTGGATCATGGTGCCCATCGCTCCGTCCAGGAATAGAATGCGCTCACTTAGGAGGGCACGCAGGCGTTGGTAAGTATCCGAAGTAGGAAGTGACTGGATGTTTAGCACGGACATAAAGAAGTTCGGGTAGATCGTCGTTAAGGACTTCGCAAGCTTTGGCTGATCGATAGTGGTTGCTGCCTCCAACGAACGAAGGCCGATCATCATATCAATGTATCTACATTTGTTGATATGAATTTCTGGCGTTCGAGAATCAAGCAGAATTTCTGGCCCCCGAGGCAGGATGCCCCCGGTCCCGCAGGGGCTGCAGCCCGAGTCGCGCCGGCAGCGGCTTTTGCGCAAGTTATTACCGATTGATTTGAGCGCTGGGACTCAAGTTTGCGGCAAAACGCGCGATCTTAAACGACGCCAATAAGTACACCTACTCACCGCACGCATGAGCTTCCGCCTCCCTACGCTAAGAAAAAGCCAGCCAATCGAAAGCGCTGCCAATCCCACCACCAACCAGAAACTGACATTTGGAATGACCCCCAAGGGCAAAATAACGGACCAGGACTATTCCTTCATTCGCGACCTCATCTACAAGGAGACCCGCATCAACCTCGGCGACAGCAAACGCGAACTGGTCAGCGCTCGACTCGGCAAGCGCCTCCGGGCCAACAACCTCGGCAGCTACACCGAATACTGCCAAATGCTGCAATCTCGCCCCAACAGCGGCGAGCTCTACCACCTCATCGACGCGATCTCGACGAACCACACTTTCTTCTTCCGCGAGATCAACCACTTCAATTTCCTGACCAGCCATATCCTGCCCACTTTCGTCAACGGAAGGCTCGGCTCCGGAAAGGAGCTCAAGATTTGGAGCTGCGCCTGTTCGACCGGCGAGGAACCCTACTCTCTCGCAATCGCCTTGGAAGAGTTCCTCGGCAAGCAGCAAGGCTACGACTGGTCCATCCAGTGCAGCGACATCTCCAACCGCGTCCTCGACTTCGCCTCCAAGGGCATCTACGACCGCGACCGGCTCAAGAACGTCAAGGACGAGTGGCTCAGACGCTACTTTCAAAAAGGCGAAAAGCAGATGGAAGGCTACTTCCGCGTGCGTCCGGAAATTTCCCAAAAGCTGAAGTTCCAGCGCCTCAACCTCTTCGCCCAGCAGTACCCTTGGCACCAGAAGTTCCAGGTCATTTTCTGCCGCAACGTCATGATCTACTTCGATCGCGAGACGCAGCAGGAGCTGGTAGGACGCCTCGCCCAACACCTCGTGCCCGGCGGCTACCTGCTGATCGGCCACGCAGAAAGCTTGGCCGGCATCCGCCATCCCTACCACTCCATCAAGCCAGCGATCTACCAGCTTCCCGCCTAGGGGCGAGCGCGCCAGACCACGGTTTCATCCCGTGGACCGCTTCACCAACCGCGAACCGCGGCAGGCTTCGCGTAAAAAAATCGCGAATTGGGCCACTTATTCCCAAAGCCGAGTTGCCAGAACAGGACGAACCCCCAAGCGTCTTGCCTCCATTCGACTTTGAATAACCAACCCATCTGCTCCCACGTGCCCGCCAACGACCTCAATGCTGCGATCCGCGAACTCGCGGGAAACGTTACCGACGAGGCCAAGCTTGCATCCCTCGGTCCAGGCATCAGCTACCTGCTCGAGCTTCCCGGAAGAGCCCCTCGCTACTTTAGCCAAACTGAAAGTGCCTTCCCGCCTGCCTTCTACAAGCTGCTGGACGCCATCACCTCTTGGGACGAGCTGGTCGTAGAAACGCAGCGCGAGGCCTACCAAACCGCCGTCGCCTTGGACCGCTTCGAAGCGGAAGCCCGCTACCGCATACAAGTCAACCGCCGCGGCGAAACCCTGCCCGTCGTGGACTACCGCTCCGTAGTGCGAGACGAAAACGGCCAAGCCGTCGCCATCGCCGGACGCCTCGTCGACGACTCCTTCCGCACAGTCGCTTTCGACGCCTTGGCCCGACGCTCGTGGAAGGAAATAGCCACCAGCATGACCCGGCGCTACTTGCACGATTTCAACAACACCATCGCCGGCATCTATTCCCTAAGCGAACTCTACGCCGAGCCGGGGTCCGACCCCCAGTCTACCGCCGAAGCCATGGGCCACATCCGCGACTGCTCCATTCGGGCCCAGGACCTCACTAAGAAGATTCGCCACTTGACCACCCTCGAGGCCGGACAAAATGGCTATTTCGACCTGGGAACCCTCGTCGAGGAACAGAAGGAGTACATGGAGGCCCTGCTGCCCAAAGGCGCCGCCATCACCGTCGAGCTTGCCCCTGGCCAGCACCCCATCCAACTCGATGCCAACCAGTTCCGCCAAGTCATCCTCCACCTCACCGGCAACACTGCAGACGCTTGCGGCGAGGATGCCCAAGTGAAGATCGCCGTCTCCTCGACCACGCTCGAGGGACGAGCCTGCGGCGTCATCGAATTTTCCGACAACGGCAGCGGCTTCAAGCCGGAGGACTTGGAGAGGGCGACCACTGCGTTCTACTCCACCAAAGGAAGCGAAAACCATCCCGGCCTCGGCCTGAGCATCGCAGAGAAATTCGCAACGGAGCTTGGTGGCTCCATCACTCTGGGCAACAACCCCGACAAGGGCGCTCAAGTCCGCATCGTGCTGCCCCTGCTCGAAAGAGAAACCAAGGAACCTGCGGTGCCAGCTGCCGACGCGGCCCCCGCGGCGCCAAAGAAAGCGCCTGTCGCAAAGGCTACCGCTCCTCGATCCACTCCTCCCAAGATCCTCATCTACACGTGGGAGGACATCACCCGACATCCCCTGCTCATCGCCATGCAAAACGCCGGCTGGGACACCCGCGTACACCTCGAGCCCGGACTGCTGCTGCTCGACCTACTGCAAGACGGCCCTCAGCTCGACGGCGTGCTCGTCTTCAAGAGCGCCTTGGACGAGAAGGCCGATCCGCTCGTCTCGGAGCTCGGCCATGCCCGCAATTGCGACAAGGTCGCTCTCATCGCCCTGGGCGAAAGCGTGGACGCCCTATCAGTTTCTACAAAAAGGATTTGCGGATTGGTCGCCGCCGGATCATCAAAACCTTCCGCCTTGCTCAACAAGCTCGCCGCCTACTTCAACTGATCTCCCCATCCAGAACGCTTCGCACGGCTAACCGACTTCCCAGACCGCACCCATGAGATTCTCCGAGCCGAGATCCAGCAACATCCTCGTTTTGGACGACGACGACATCGTCCTGCTTGCTATGAAGGAGACCCTCGAGCGCGAAGGGTACCAGGTCACCGCCTTCACCAGTCCCAACGAAGCGATCAAGGCGGTCGAAACCAACCGCTTTTCCACCATCATCTCCGACCACCGCATGCCGGAGATGACCGGCCTCGAGTTCCTCGACCTCTGCAAGCAGAAGCAGCCCAACGCCTCCCGCATCCTCATCACCGGCGTGCTCACCCTCAACACCGTGGTGGAAGCGGTCAATAAAGGCGAAATCTTCCGCTTCCTCGCCAAGCCGTGGATCCGAGAGGAACTGCTCGCCACCGTGGAAAACGCCGTGCAACGCTACGCCTTGGTCGAAACCAACGAAAAGCTGCAGGCCGACACCCTCGACCTCAACGAGAAGCTGGTCGCCAGCAACACCGCTCTCGAAGAGAAAGTCCGCCAGCTGCAAGAGCAGACCCTCATGCTCGACGAGGCCAACCAAGCCCTGGAGCGGAACTTCAAACATTCCCTCGAGATCTGCTTCCGTCTTATCGAAGCCTTCCACCCCATCCTCGGCCAGCAGACCAAGTCCGTCGTTTCCATTTGCTCGGAGATCGCAAAGTCCGAGCTGCTCGAGCCTCGCGAGGCGGAAGTTCTCAAAGTTGCGTCCTGGCTCTACAATCTCGGCCGCATCGGCCTACCCCGCGACCTCGTCTCCAAAAGCCTCAAGGATGCCCAAAGCCTCGACGAGTCCGAGGAAACGCTGCTCCGCCACTACCCCGTCTACGGACAAACGCTCGCCTCCTTCGTGGAAAACCTCAACGAGGTCGGGCTCGCCATCCGCTACCACCGCGAACGCTTCGACGGGCTTGGCTACCCGGACCAGCTCAGCCGGGAGAGCATTCCGGTGCCCGCTCGCCACCTCGCCGTCGCCATCGGCTTCGTCGAGTGCAACCTGCCCCGCGACCAAGCCCTCGAATTCATCATCCGCGAGTCGGGGCGCGCCTATCACCCCGAGGCCGTGCGGCTCTTCATGAAGAGCTCCAACCTCACCAACCTTCCCAAAAAGGTAAGAGAAATCACCCTCGCCGAGCTGGAGCCCGGCATGGTCTTGGCCAAAGGCATCTACAGTCCCTCCGGCCTCTTGCTCATCCCCGAGGACAAGCGCCTCACCGGCGGCATCATCTCCAAAATCAAGGAGCACGATTTCGCCAACCCCCTCACCCAACGCCTCATGGTGTTCCGCTGAGATCCGAAAACCGCCGGCCCGCGCATGGAAAGCGCAACCTCAGTTTTTTTCCAAGCGCTTGGCATGCAAGCCTGGCTTCCGCACAGGATGCGTCTGGAGACGCTCGTAAAAATGCCTCACTAATTCCCTCCCTTGGGCGGAAAATTCGTAAATCAAATGCGCGTGGCATCACCGAGACGCCCACTCCTCAGCTGCCGACCAAGACAATCTCCATAGCGGACCGCGTCAGCAGCCATTTTGTCCTTAAGGAAAGCGATCCTCGGACCGATCTAGCTCATAATAAATCGCATTCCCACAATTCCACCGAGGAATAATTATGAGCAACCTCACGTTTGACGACACAACCACTCACTCCTCCTTCTCTTCCGGCAAGTTCCTCACCTTCACCCTAGCGGAAGAGTGCTACGGAGTCGAGGTACTCAAGATTCGCGAAATCATTCGCATGCAGAAGATCACCCCCGTACCGCAAATGCCGGAGCACGTGAAGGGAGTTATCAACCTGCGCGGCAAGGTCATCCCCGTCGTCGACCTGCGCGTCAAATTCAATCTCCATGCAGGCGAGGCCACCGAGCGCACCTGCATCATCGTCGTCGACGTCGACGGCGGACAAGGCGTCAACCAACTCCTCGGACTGGTCGTCGACGCCGTCGAAGAAGTTCTCAACGTCACCGAAGGAGACGTGAAGCCATCCCCTGACTTCGGAACCCGCCTCAGCACCGAATGCTGCTTGGGCATCGCACGCATCAAGGACAGCGTCAAGACCCTGCTCGACATCGAAAAGGTGGTCTCCAGCGAACTCGAAGACGCTCTCGGCTTCTAGCCTCCACTTCTAGGAACCGCTCCCTCGCGCCGTCGAGCCACCCAATCCCGGGCCCGACCGCTTTCCTGCTGAACATCCCCAGAAGACCCGAACTATGCCCCAGAAATCGAGTCCTCCGCCACGCTATACGCACCCTCTAGAACTCTCACAGACAGACATTTAGACCAAATGAGCGGAGCCCCTACTCTCCCATCCCTTTTTCAGCAACGCGTCGTCGTTGGCGTCGGCGACCTTGCCGTATCCAACAACGCCAACGTCAACCTCAGCACCTTTGCCCTCGGATCCTGCGTCGGGATCATCGTCTACGACAAGGAGGTAAAAGTCGGCGGACTGATCCACATCATGCTGCCCGACTCCACGCTTTCCCCGGACAAGGCGCAAAAACAACCCGCCATGTTCGCGGATACCGGCATGCCCATCATGTTCCGTAACCTTTGCGGCTTGCGGGCAGAACGCCGACGCATGCGAGCATTCGTGGCCGGAGGCGCTTCTGTCATCTCCGGCTCAGACATGTTCAAGATCGGCGAACGCAACATCCTCGCCGTCAAGAAGCTGATCAACGCCCTCGGCATACAAGTCGTGAAGGCGGATGTCGGCGGCGTCAACAACCGCACCATCCACCTCAATGTCGGCACCGGTGAGGTTACCCTAAAAACCCCCATCGGAACCTCCAAAATAAGCCTCGCCTAGCCATGACAGTAGAAGAACTCATCCAGAAAACGGATACGCTACCCCCGGCTCCTGAAGTACTCCCCAAGCTCGTCAAGATCATGAAAGATCCTGACGCGGACTCCAGCGACATCGTCCAGCTCATTTCCACCGACGCCGCCATCATGGCCGGCGTGCTCAAGCTCAGCAACTCCGGAGCCTACTCGCCCCCTTCCCCCGTCACCGACCTGCAAGACGCCGTGGCCATGCTCGGCATCAAGGAAGTCTACCGCATCGTCAACCTCGTCTCCAGCGGAGACTACCTCGACGGAGCGCTTCCCAGCATGGACATCGGCAAAGGCAGCCTCTGGGCTCATTCCCTCGCGGTCGCCCTCATAATGGACCAGATCGCCAAGGACGCCACCGACATGGAAGGCCTCCCCTACACCCTCGGCCTGCTGCACGACATCGGCAAGCTCGGCATGCACCTCGGCTGCGGCGAGCAGTACGTGGACATTTTCAAGAAAGTAGAGACCGAGCGCCTCAGCCTCGACAAGGCGGAAAGCCAAACCCTCGGCTTCGACCACGCCCTGGCCGGCTCCAAGATGCTCGAGCAATGGTCCTTCCCCGAGGAGGTCTACGTGCCCATCCGCTACCAGTACAACCCGATCGAGGCTCCCGAAGCCTACCGCAAGCTCGCTGGAGCCCTGCACGTCGCCAACTGGGGAGCCGCCGTCATCGGCTGCAACGACGGACGCGACAGCTGGGCCCTCGACATGATCGAAGGCGCCTTCGAAATCGAGCAAAGCCAGCTCGAGCTCGCCATCCTCAACGCGAACGAACACCTCGAGAAAGCCCGCAAGGCGCTCGGCGTAGGATCAAACTAGGGCCGCTTCCGCTCGCCCACCGCGAGAGCCAGCCGCCCCAGTAGAACACCCTACGGAAAGAAGGGCTCGCTTTGAGTAGTTTCCGCTAAAGCTCCGACCGTCCGGGACGATGATACTCTCGAGTATCCTCCCGAAAGAGAACGCACGCTCGCACATGCAACACGACGACAAGCTCCTCCAAGCCAACCTTCCCGATGCCCTGCAAAGCGCCATCGAAGAGATCGACGGAGCCTTCGACGTCCCCAAGCAGCTCCTGCAAGCAGACGTCAGCTCATTCGAAAGCCTCGAATGCTGCGTCTTCGCCTACTTCGCCCGCGACGACGTCTTCTACCTCAACCAAAAGGGACGCGAGCTCCTGCGCCGCAAGCAGCCGCGCTTCGAGCCCCAGACCCAATCTCCTCCTCCCCTGTTCTGGCTGGAGGACGACTCAAACCTACAGGCGGCCGACGACTTCGTGGCCAGCCGCCAACGCCCTATTTTCGAAACCCGCGAGCTCGTCACCCTCTCCTGGGGAAAGACTTGGCTGCACGGCAGCAAGTTCCCCATCCGCTCCGTGCTCGGACAGCCCCTCGCCATCCTGTTCGCAGGACACGAGGTTCCCCCTTCACAACAAATAAAGCTCGTGGCGGAGCATTACCAAAACGCCCAACACGGCACCGGAAACAACTAAGATGAAGAAGAACGTACTATTGGTAGAAGACGATCCCGCGCTGCGCATGGTCATGCGCGAAGTCCTCAAGGACGAGTTCGACGTCGACGAAGCCGACAACGGAGACGACGGCATCCACAAGGGACTCTCCGAATCCAACGACCTCATTATCCTCGACTACCACCTCCCCAAAAAGGACGGACTGCAAGTCATCGAGGCCGTCAAGGCAGCCCACCCCAACGTGCCCGTCATCGTGCTCACTGGCTTTCTCAACCCCGATTCCGAAGCCCAGTTCAACCAGCTCGGAGCCAACAAGATCTTTCCCAAGCCCTTCAACTACCGCGCCTTGCTCGAGGTGGTACGCAACCTGACCCTCAGCCAAGGCATCGCTGCCGAGAAACCTGCGACCGCCCCGGCAGCAGAGGCGCCAAAGCCGCTCGCCAACAAGGCTCAGCTCGCTCCCACCGAGGCTGAACTCTTCGCCGACTCGCTGGCCACCGTGGCCGCTCTCGCCGAAAAGTTGGAATTCCTCCAATCCGTGACCGAGAAGTACTGGATCGAACCCAGCGACATATCCACCATCCGCGAATCCGCTCGCTGCATGGAAGGCGAAATCCAGAAGTTCTACGGCAAGGTCAACAACACCCTCTTCGACGCCGGCGGCTTCACCTCCCCACTGCTCACCCAATCGAAAAAGCCCAACCTCTCAGGCAACAACTGAGCCACTGTAACAAAGCGGCTAATTCACCTGAATACGTAAAAAAACACCTCAGAAAAATCGCCTAAAGCCGATTGATAGAAACAGACCTGAACTTGGCTAAGCCTTCCTACACGCCAACCGAGTTCCCTACCACTCACCCTAAATAAGCCACTCAGCTTCAGGAAAATGAAAATTCTAATCGTAGACGACGATCCCGCAATCCGACTCCTACTCTTCACAGTCTTCGGCGAAGAGCACGACGTATCCGTGCTCTGCGATGGACACAACGCTGTGTCCGTCCTTTCCGATCCCAACCACCAATTCGACGTCGTCTTGCTCGACCTCAAGATGCCCCGCCTCTCCGGCGAAATGGTCCTCGAATTCCTCTCCGGTTGGCAGAACATCAAGACCAAGTTCATCATCATTTCCGGTTTCCACGACGAAGCCCGCCACTTCAAGTACCCCAACTTGGTGGCGACCTTGGCAAAGCCCTTCAACATCAAGGAGCTCGTACGCATCGTAGAAACGTCCCACCAGAGCGCGGCGGCCAGCGGAGCCTAGCAGGCGACAACACTTTCAACGTATCAGCGGTCCGGATACCTTCCGGACCGCTTTTTCGTGTAATCAAACGTAGCTCCGACGTCCGCGCTGCAAGATCCGACCTCTACGGCCGCTGGCTCGTAGCTCAGCGCTACGCCGCATGCAACATGCGACCCGTGACACAAGACTAGGCAAATAGAACTAATCCGAATCTGCATTTTTCAGGAGGATTCACTCTAGATTTGCTAATTGCGACTTGCTGCTTATGTTTCGCGAATTGGATTCCCCGTTTGAATGAAACCTGCCGAAACCATCCTTGCAGCAACCCTCCAGCGCATTGGCCAGCCAGCCGGAAGCGACGACAGGGAGATCACCCTCAGCCAAGCCGAGGTCGATCGCATGCTCGAGGAAGCCTACAACATGGGGATCAAGGAAGGCAGGAAAAGCCTCTTCCACGAAGACGAGGACATGGGCACCCAGCTCTTCCAGCAGCTCATGGAGTCCCTGCCTGACCATGTCTACTTCAAGGACCTGCAAAGCCGCTTTATCTGCGTCAACCGCTCCATGGCCACCTACCACGGAGTCGGCGAACCCTCCGCCATCGTAGGAAAGTCCGACTTCGACTTCTTCGAGGCCAACTCCGCCCGAGCCAAGTTCGAGGACGAGCAAGAGATCATCCGCACCGGCAAAGGATGGAGCTTCAAGGAAGAGCTTTCCGTTCACGAAGGAAAAAAGGAGCGATGGGTCATCTCCTCCAAGCTCCCCCTCTACGATCCCAACGGAAAAATCTGCGGCACCTTCGGCCTCTCGCGCGACATCACCAAGCAAAAGCGGGCCGAGCAAGAGGTGTTCCGCCAGCGGCGACTCCTAGAGACCATCATCCAAATTCTCCCTTGCCGCCTGTTCCTGCGCGACCGGGAAGGCAAGTTCATCCTCGTCAACCAGGAATACCGCAAGGTGGTAGGCATCCCGCTCGACCTCGATATCACAGGGAAACTGCTCACCGACGTCGTCAACGACCCACGAGCCGACCGCGTATTGGCGGAAGACCTACAGGTCATCGAAACAGGCCAGGCCGTCACCAACAAGCTAGAGTACGACAAAAGCATTCTCGCCGGTAACCGCTGGGTCCTGACATCCAAGGTTCCCCTGCGCACCCAGTCCGACAAGATCGAAGGAATCGTCGGTATGTCCCTTGACATCACCGAACAGAAAAAGGCGGAGGAGCTCGCCCGCAAAGCGAAAGAAGCCCTGCAAGCCAAGAACGAGCAATACGAAGAGGAGCTCCTAGTGGCCCGCCAGCTCCAAGAGCAGCTCATGTCCATGGGCTTCAACCAGAGCCGTCTGTATTCAAAAGACGGCGACAATTGGAATTTCCGAGCCTGCTACATCTACAAGCCCAGCCACCACCTCGCGGGCGACTTCTTTCACCTCATCCCCGTCGACGAAAATCGCATCGGCGTGCTCGTTTGCGACGTGATGGGCCATGGCGTGAAGGCCGCCCTGGTCACCATGCTCATCCGCGGCCTGATGACCGAGATCCCAGATATCCTCGGACATCCTTCCAAGGTCCTGCAACACCTCAACGAGACCATCCTTTCTCTCGCCGAAGACGAGGAATTCCCCCGTTTCGTGACCGCCGCCTACCTCATCGTCGATTTGGCCAAGGGCGAAGTCATCCTCGCCAGCGCCGGCCACCCCTGTCCCCTTCTCAAGAACAACGAGTCGGACTTCCAAGAGTGCCCTTGCGACATCGTCGGCCCCGCCCTTGGGCTCCTCGGAGGAGAACCCTTCGGCGACACCCGCTTTCCGCTCGACAGCGAATCGGAGCTCTTCCTCTTCACTGACGGCATCATCGAGCAAAGCACCGCCACTGGAGTCGACTTCGGCAAGGACGGGCTTGTGCACGCTCTCGGACTCGCTACCAGCCGCAAGATCGACGAACAACTTGATCACGTGAAGACCTCCCTGGCGACAGCTCTGGGCGGACGCCCTTCCAACGACGACATCTGCGTCGTCGCCCTCAAAATTTCACCCAACACGTAAAGCCGAATTCGACCAAAACGGTATCCTGCAATCGCGAAGGCAGGGCTGTCTAGCCCAGACAGCCGCGTTGCAGGATCATATGTCCACGGCGGACTGGGCCAGTCCGCCCTACCGGGAAACAGGTTTAATCGCACCTAGTAGCAAGTGGCCTTGCGCCACGGTCGTTCGGCTGCATCGCCGATCGGAGCCAGACAGCCACGAAGCTATTTGGCAAACTTGCCGTACGCCCGCGCCACCTGGCCAGGAGCCACCTTGGAATACGCTTCCTTCATGCGCGGCGGCAAGGAACACTTCAGAAGCAAGCGCTCGTTTTCCCGATCCACGATCATCAGCTTCATGATCTTGTCACGACACTCCTTGACCAAGGGCGAGAGGATGGGCGAAACCGGTTCATCCGACTCGTTTATCATCCGCAGAAGCTCCAGCCCCTTGTCCAAGACACCGACGAACTTCTTTTTCTTTTCCAAAAACTCCTCGCTCGGAGGCTCTCCCGTGGAGCGCATCAATTGCCCTTCTTCGATGAAGAGCTGATGCAGGTCTGAGCACAAACGCACGTGTTCGCGCAAAATCGCTTCGGTCTTGGCTGGGTTCATGGAAACGGGATGAAGAACAGGGTCTTACTGGGCCTTCAACAGTTGAAGGCGAGCCACAAGATCATCTTCCCAGTTCAAGTGTTCAAGCCTCCATTGCGCCATCTCCTTGAGAGAACGCAGGTTCTCGCTCAGATCCACATCGGCAACGAGCTGACCGCCCTCTGGATTCAGAATTTCTTCGTAAGCCAGCTTAGCCTTCTCCGGCAACCCAAGGCGCTCGAAACAAAGGCCGATCTGATGGATCGCCGGCCAACGCCACCCTGGGGCCGCGCTGTAGCGAGCCAAGGCCTGGTAGATGGTCAGGGCGCTGCGGAAATCGCCGTTCTCGTAGAACTCGTTGGCAAGCTCGTTACCGGTCCGACGTTTCCAATAGTCGGCGTCGCTCACGTACCCCGCTTCCAGGTTGGTCTGTGACTGCAGGATGTTGACCACCTCGCGCAAGGCCTCCGGCTTGCGGTTCAGCTTCTCGTAGGACTTGGCCAGCAAGTAGCGCAACTCCGGGTTGTGCGGGCTTTCTGGATACTCCTCCAAAAAATGCTTCAAGTGCGATACCGCACGCTGGTAGTTGGCCAGCTCATACAATAGATAGCACATGCGATAGTGAACGCGTAGGCGCTCCACGGGCCTCAGCTCCAAACGAAAAAGGGCTTCGTACAGCCGATATGACTCCTGGAATTCCTCGCGTTCCTTGTGCGTTTCCGCAATCGCCAGCTTGGCGTTGAGAGAAACCTGGCGGTACTTCTCCAACTGGTCGAAAGAAACGTTCAAAGAGGAATTCAGCACCTTGTAGTAGCGAGAAATCGCCAACTCCTGAGCTCCCATCTCGCGATAGATGTCGCCGAGCTCCATGTACACTTCCGGCAAGCGCCGGCTTTCAGGAAACTCCGTAGCCAGGCGCTCGAAAATGGCTGCCGACTTGGGAAACATTCCCGCCTTGCGGTACAGCTCGCCCATCTTGGAGAGCACCAGCTCCTTCTCCGGAACCTCGGAAGGAACCCCCAAGGCCGCTGCGAAGTATCGCTCCGAAAACTCGTAGTCGCCCCCCTTCCATTCCGTGACCGCCGCTTCGTAGTAACGCATGACCTGCTCGGAGGCGAGCTCCGGATCCAGCTCCCGCTTTGGCTCTACGATGACGATCCGATGCGGGTCGTAGGCTGGCTTGCCCTCGGCATGCTCGCCATCCGCCGGCTTCTTGTCGCTCGATGCAGGAGCAGGCGACGAGGCAAAAAGCGGCCCAGCCAAGAGGGACGCAAAAACGAGGGTCGTGACGTTTCGAAATATATTCATCGCTATTCTTTCTTCAGGGTCGCCGAACTCTTGATGGTGGTCGTGTTGGGTGTCGCCGGGTTGAAGGGAACCATCGCTCCCGCCCTCCCCGCATGGGTATCCGTCTCGAAGAAGATCAACACTTCTTCAGGCCTCAAAACCGTGGAGCGCTGCTCCTCCAAATCGAAGTGCTCCACCAGCTCTTCATGGCTGGTGCTGCGCGTTTTGATCTTACCGGAAACCACCTCGTGCGGCTCCATCTCGATGACGATCTCGGAGAGCATGGCCGCCTCCTGCAACTCGTCCTCCGTTAAATGAGTCTCCAACAGGTAGGGCACGTACTCGTGGGAAACGAAATTAAATTCCGGAAGGGCCGGCGACGGAGGCCGAGCGTTGACCGGATCCGCATCCGAAAAACGCAACGCCGGCGGCAGGTCCACCGTCAAGTAACCATCCTTCAGGCTTGGCTTCTTCCTTTCGCGACCGCCGATCAAGATAAGCCCCGAGCGCCGCTTGCTCCCACTGCGAACGCGGGTGACGCGACGCTCCTTATCCGGGGCCGCCCCACTCTCCTCAAGCTGTTCCTCGCCGGCATCGCCCTCGAAAGCCCTCAGCGAATCTTCCGGCGCAACTTCCTCCGTCACGTAAGCATCTTCCTCCCCGAAACCCTCCACCTCGCGGGTGTCCTGCGACGCGTCCCTATCATGAGACGCGCGAGCCCGCTCGATCTCCGTCCAGCCTCGGCGGTTAGCCCGCACTTGCCCCAGCTCCAGCGAAGCGCCCCAAGCCGAAACGGACAGCCCCCAAAGTAAGACTTTGGCAATGAACGATTTAAGGATAATTTTTCGAGTCATGGTCACGTTCGGTCAACAGATCGCGGAGGCACGAGATCCCCCATCCCCCTATATCGGTAGTTTCCTCCTGCTTCTTGAGTATTGCAGCTCATTTAGAATCCCTCTGGAAGTCCCTCTGGCTCAGCTCCTTGAGCAGCCCGGTAGGTATCGAGCAAGTCCTGCTCGGTGTGCACGTCGAGCGGCCCGGCTCGCTCATCCTCAAAAATGCTCTGCATCGCCGAGGGAATGTTCCTCGGATCCACGTAGTTAGCCAAACGCTCGACCGACTGGGCCCATACGGCAAACGGCTTGGAAAGCGCTTCGCCATCACGCTCCGCCAGCTCGACCGCTCGGTCGATCACCGCAGGATCGCACATCGGAAAGTTTATGTTGAAATTCACATGCACGTCACAGGGATGGTTCTCCACAATATGCTGAAAAACCGGAACCGAAGGGACGTCGTCCCCCGCCAATTCCACCGGACGCCGCAACACCGTCGCTCCGAAATCAAGAGCCACCCGGGCGATCAGCTCGCTCTCGGTAGAGACCACGATCTCGTCGACCCGCTTCGCCTGGCGCAAAATCTCCACGCCCAGCCCCACCAGTGGCCGCCCCGCAAACGGGAGCAGATTCTTGTAGGCCAGCCTCTTGCTGCCCAAACGAGCGATAATGGAACCAACGACGTACATAAACGAAAAGCCACCCTAGGCAGGAATTGCCCGGGTATGCGGAAAAGAGAAGCGATAGAATAGAATTTGCAAAACGACTCCACAACAAAGCAAACGCCGGGCCAACCTTTCAGCAATCATCACAAACTACTACTCATTAAAAAGTTACATAACACGTCCAGCGACTTGCCAAAAGCGCCGGCAAAAGCTTCCTTGGTAAGCAATCCTATGAAACCTCCCTACGACATCGTCATCATCGGAGCCGGCATCGTCGGACTGGCCACCGCCCAAAAGTACCTCTCGCAACACCCCGGCAAACGCCTCCTCGTCCTAGACAAGGAAGACCGCCTCGCTGCCCACCAAACCGGGCGCAACAGCGGAGTCATCCATTCAGGAATCTACTACAAGCCTGGCTCCCTAAAAGCCACCAACTGCCGCGACGGCTACCACCAACTCGTCGCTTTCTGCCAAAAGCACGACATTCCCCACGAGATCTGCGGCAAGCTCATCGTGGCAACCCGCGAGGACGAGCTCCCCCGCTTGGAAGCCCTTCACCAGCGCGCCCAAGCCAACGGCCTGGAAAACGTAACTCGCCTAAGCTCCGAACAAATCGCCGACTACGAGCCCCACGCCACCGGCATCGCAGCCCTCCGCGTTCCCCAAACCGGCATCGTCGACTACCATGCCCTTTGCCGCGCCCTCGCCCAAGAGATCACCGCGGCCGGCGGGACGATCCAGCTGCAGACCCGCCTGCTCGAAATCGTCGAATCCAACGACCAGCTCGTCCTGGAGACCAGCCAGGGAACCATCCCCGCAAAACAGCTTTGCACCTGCGCCGGGCTGCACTCCGACCGGCTGGCCCGACAAACCGACCCCGAGATCTCCCTTCGCATCATCCCATTCCGCGGAGAATACTACGAACTCACGCCCGAGGCCCAACATCTCGTCAAGCACCTCATCTACCCTGTCCCCGACCCCGCATTCCCCTTCCTCGGAGTGCATTTCACCCGCATGACCAGCGGAGGCATCGAAGCCGGACCCAACGCCGTGCTCGCCCTCGCTCGCGAAGGCTACACCTGGAGCGACATCAACCTGCGCGACCTTCTCGACACCTTTGCCTGGCCCGGCTTCTGGACCCTCGCCAAGCGACATTGGCGCATGGGCAGCGACGAAATCGTCCGCTCCCTCTCCAAAAAAGCCTTCGCCCACGCCCTCCAGCGCCTGATTCCCGAAATCCAAGAAAGCGACCTCCACACCGCCCCATCCGGAGTGCGAGCCCAGGCCTGCCACTCCGACGGCTCCCTACTCGACGACTTCCATTTCGAGCAACACCGCCGCATCCTCCACGTCTGCAACGCCCCTTCCCCCGCCGCCACCGCAGCCCTCTCCATCGCAGATTCCATCGTCGAACAAATGCAAAAATAGAGTAAAGAGCTTAAGGTTTGGACTAGGCTTAGAGTTTTTTACAAATCGATGTTGATAAATCGGTCATTTCAACATGCTCACTAGCTAGTCCCCACGGTATGAACAGCCTTTCCTCCTCCTACGCAGCCAAACTCACACAAGTCATCCAAAGCTACGACTGGACCCAAGTAGACGCCCTCGCCGAAACCCTCTTCGAATGCTGGCAAAAACGCCGCATCGTCTTCCTCTGCGGAAACGGCGGGAGCGCCGCCAACGCCAGCCACCTCGCCAACGATTTTCTATACGGAACAAACCCCCAAGGCCGAGCCCTACGCGTGCTCCCTCTCACCGACAACGCCTCCATCATCACCTGTCTCGGAAACGACACCGGTTACGAGAACATCTACTCGCACCAGCTCAAAACCCAAGCCACCCCAGACGACGTCCTCATCGCATTCTCCGGTAGCGGCAACTCGCCCAACGTGGTAAAGGCCCTCGAAACCGCCCAAGGTCTCGGCATGAAAACCTCCGCCATACTCGGTTTCGACGGCGGCAAATGTCTCGAGATGGTTGACCAAGCCATCCACTTCCCCATCGACGACATGCAAATCGCCGAAGACTTGCAGCAAACTGTCGGCCACATGCTCACCCTGAGCCTGCGCGAAAAAATCCAGGCCGCTACCAAATGACCGCGACACGCATCCTCCTTGTCATCGGCTCCAACTCATTCTCCGGAGCAAGCTTCGTCGCCCAAGCCCTCCGCCAAGGCTGGCAGGTCGTCGGCGTCAGCCGCTCTCCCGAACCCCATCACTGCTATCTGCCCTACCGATGGCTCGACTCAGAACAGCAAGCCAAGTTCGAATTTCACCAGCTCAACATCCGACAAAACGCCGCCCAAATCGCCGAGCTCGTTGAAAGCAATAGAATCCCCTTCGTCGTCAACTTCGCCGCCCTCGGCATGGTCGCCGAAAGCTGGCAGTATCCGCTGGATTACTACAATACGAACCTACTCGGAAACGTCGCCCTCCACGAAGCCCTGCGCAAGGTTCCCTGCCTCCAAAAATACGTTCACATCTCTACCCCCGAAGTCTACGGCACAACCGACGGCATGATCGACGAGTCCGCGCCCCTCAACCCATCGACGCCCTACGCAGCCTCCCGAGCCGCCTGCGACATCCACCTCAAGACATTCCTCGCCGAATACGACTTCCCCGTAGTCTGGACCCGAGCCGCCAACGTCTACGGCCCCGGCCAGCAACCCTTCCGCATCATCCCACGGGTAATCCTCTGCCATCGACTCGGCCAAACGCTCGACCTCCATGGAGGAGGCGGTTCCGTGCGTAGCTTCATTCACTTCGACGACGTCGCATCCGCCACCCTTAAAATCACGGAAGAGGCCGAGCCAGGATCCTGCTACCACATCTCATCCAACCGGTTCGTATCCATAAAACAACTCGCTGAGCTCATATCCGACAGACTCGGCAAGCCACTCGGTAATATAGCTCGCGTCACGGCAGAACGCCCGGGAAAAGACCACGCCTACTCTCTGGACAGCACCCGCTGCCGCCAACAATTCAATTGGACAGACCAAGTAGAACTGGAACAAGGCATCGACGAAACCATAGCATGGGTTGACCGCTGGCTCGACTCCCTGAAAACACTTCCCCTGCACTACCAGCACAAGGCATAAAGTATCCATTCATGGAATACGCTTCCAAAATAATTTTATTCGACAAAGCCTCCCAAGTCTTCGAAGCCGAACGGGCAGCAGGCCACAAGCTCGTGCAATGCCACGGCACCTTCGACCTCATCCACCCCGGTCACATCGTTCACTTCGAGGAAGCCAAGGAGCTCGGCGACAAGCTCGTCGTCACCCTCACCGCCGCCGAATTCGTCAACAAAGGTCCCGGACGCCCCTACTTTGACGACGCGCTCCGCAGCAAGTCGCTCGCCGCCCTCGAGTGCGTCGACTACGTCGTGCTCATCCCCTACGCCGCTGCCGTGGAAGCCATCGAGCTCGTCAAGCCGCGCTACTACTGCAAAGGCAAGGAGTACGCGGACCAAAGCAACGACGTCACCGGCAACATCGCCGACGACGTAAAGACCGTCGAGCGATGCGGCGGCGAGATCCGCTACGTAGGTTCGGTCGTTTTCAGCTCGACCAAGCTCATAAACAACAACCTCGAGCACCTCTCCGAGGAGAACAAAGAATTCTGCAAGAAGCTCGCCGAAAGCTACTCGCCCGACAAGTTCCGCGACGCCGTCGAAAACTTCAAGAAGCTCAAGGTACTCGTTCTCGGCGACGTAATCTTCGACAAGTACACCTACGTCCATGTCCAAGGACTGACCACCAAGAACCGCATGCTCTCCGGCCGCTACGAAGAAGAGAGCATTCAGCTCGGAGGTTCACTCGCGGTCTACCGCCACCTCAGCCCCTTCTGCGGGCAAGTCGATATCGCCAGCATAATCGGCACGGAATCCTGGCTCGAGCCACTGCTCCACGAGCACGAAATCGGAAAGCAACCCAACCTGCTGCGAGACCCTAGCTTCACCACCATCGTCAAGCAGCGCTTCGTCGAGCTCAGCAAGCGCAGCCAAGAACTCGGGAAGCTCTTCTCGATCAACTACATCGACTCGCAGTACCAAAACGAGCAAATCGAAGCCCAGCTCATCGACCGGCTCTTCGAATCGATAAAAGGCTACGACCTCGTCGTCGTCACCGACTTCGGACACGGACTCATGACCGACAAGATCCGTTCCTTTATCCAAGCCGAAGCCCCCTTCCTGGCCGTCAACTGCCAAACCAACAGCTACAACCACGGCTACAACCTCATCTCCCAACAGTACCAGCACGCCAACGCCTTCTCCCTCGACGAAGCAGAGCTCATGCTCGACGCAGGCAAGCGCGCCCTCGACCCCGCAGCCGACCTCGAACGCCTCCGCTCGAAACTCGGCTCCCACATGGCCTGGCTCACCCGCGGAGCGAAAACCACAGTCGGACTCGACAGCCGCGGCAATGCCAGCCACTGCGCCCGCCTCGAAGACCAGATCGTCGATACCATCGGCGCCGGCGACGCCTTCTACTCACTCGCAGCGCTCGCCGCCTGCCAAGACCTCCCCATCGAGCTCGGCACTTTCCTCGGACAGCTCGCCGGAGCCCAAGCGGTTCGCATAATAGGCAACACCGAATCCGTATCCAAATCCAAACTACTAAAGGGAGGAATGTCTCTCCTCAACTTCTAACATGGACTCTGCAAACCCCAGCGTAACCAAGGAACCTCAATACCAGGAACTCCTCGAAAGACAGAAACAAAAAGGCCTCGCACGCTTCGGGCTCATGAGCAGCCAAGTCTACTTCGACGATCCCAAACGCGTCGCTTTCGTCCTCGCTCGATACAAATTCGCCAGCAAACTCCTCGAGGGAAAACAAAACGTCCTCGAAGTGGGTTGCGCAGATGCATTCGGAACGCCTTTAGTAGCCAAAGCAGTCGACAATCTCACAGCTCTCGACTTCGACCCCGTCTTTATCGAAGACGCAACCGACCGAACCGATCCAGAGCTCGGAATCGAATTTCTCGTCCACGACATTCTAAAAGCCCCGCTCGCCCACCGGAAGTTCGACGCCGCATATGCAATCGACGTATTCGAGCACATCGAACCCGCAGTCGAAGACACCTTCCTCGACAATATTATCCAAAGTCTGAATACACACGGAGTGCTCATACTCGGCATCCCTTCCCTCGAGTCGCAAGAGTACGCATCCCCCCAAAGCAAAGCCGGACACGTCAACTGCAAGAGCGGCGCCGACTTCAAACGCACATTGCAGCGGAAATTCGAAAACGTGTTCCTCTTCTCCATGAACGACGAGGTCGTCCATACCGGTTTCTCGAAAATGGCCCACTACCTATTCGTAGTCTGCGCCACCCCTAAAGTTACATCGAAATGAAAATACTCGTCACTGGATCCTGCGGCTACGTCGGCACACGACTCGTCCCCTCCCTACTTGAACAAGGCCACCAAGTCGTCGGTGTCGACACCATGTGGTTCGGCAATTTCCTCGAAGACCACCCCCAGCTCACCCTTCTTGAAGCCGATGTTCGCAACATCGACGACATTCCGATGGACGGCGTCGACGCCGTTATCCATCTCGCAAACATCGCCAACGACCCTTGCTCTGACCTAAACTCCAAGCTCAACTGGGAGGTCAACGCCCTCGCCACCAAATTCCTCGTCGAAAAAGCCATCGACTCTGGCGCCAAGCAATTCATCTTCGCTAGCTCCGGGTCCGTCTACGGCGTTAAGGAGGAGCCCGAAGTCACCGAAGACCTCTCCCTCGTTCCCATTTCCGATTACAACAAGACCAAGATGGTCAGCGAACGCGTCCTGCTATCCTACGCCGACGAAATAGCCATCCAGATCATTCGCCCCGCCACTGTATGCGGCTACTCGCCGCGCATGCGCCTCGATCTCTCGGTCAACATCCTCACCATGCTTGCCGTTACCAACGGGAACATCACCGTATTCGGAGGAGACCAAACACGCCCCAATATCCACATTCTGGATATGATTGGCGTGTACCACCACTTCCTCGCCCACCCCGAATTCACCGGCATCTACAACGCCGGCTTCGAGAACCTTTCCATCATGGAAATCGCGGAACGCGCCGCCGCCAAAACCGAAGCCAAGATCACCGTCACCCCCTCCAACGATCCGCGCAGCTACCGCCTCAGCTCCAAGAAACTGCTAGCCACCGGCTTCGTGCAAAAGTACGGCGTCGACACCGCCATCGACGAAGTCATCGAACTTTTCAAGGACGGCACCCTCGAAAACAAAGACGAGTTCCACAACATCAAGGCCATGAAGAAACTCGGGCTCGACAAAGGAGCCTAGCGCCAGCGAATGAGCGAACTGCGAGAAAAAGTCGTCCTAGTATCCGGAGCCACCGGCGGCATCGGTGCCGCAGTATGCCACGAGTTCGCCCGCAAAGACGCCAAGATTATCGCCCTTGGCCGAAACGCCGATAAGCTCGAATCCCTGATCTCCACCTTGCCGGGCCACGGACACCAGAAGCTCGTCTTCGACGCCCAAAAACCGACCTCCCTGCCGGAACCTCAAAAAGACTGGGCCACTCTCCAAGTCGACCTCGCCATCCACGCGCTCGGCGGCACGCTCGGTATTCGAGAAACCGATACAGACTTCGAAAACTGGCAGAAAGTGTTCAACGCGAACTTCCACGCCATTGTGGAACTCGATAAGCTCATCCTGCGCAACATGCTTTCGCGACAGTCCGGACGCATCATACACCTGTGCTCCTCCAGCGCCTTCCACTGCAAAGGCTCCGCGCCCTACGGCGCCGCAAAAGCGGCCCTCGCCCACTACAGCCGAAGCCAAGGCAAACGTCTGGCAAGACAAGGCGTCATTGTATTCGGCTTCAGCCCCGGGGTCGTGGAAAGCCCCAACAATTGGGGCAAAGCTAAAACCGAAAACCCTGCCGCCTACCAAGCCGCCTGCGAAAGTCAGCCCTCCGGCAAACTCCAGACCCCGGAAGAAATAGCGAGCAACCTCAGCCTCCTCAGCCAAGGCGCCGCCGCCCTCTACGCCGGCTGCCTCATCAACGCCGACGGAGCCATTTAAGCTATGAGTCGCCACCGCATCGTAATTTTTGGAGCACGACAAAATGGGACCAGAATGCTTGGCCACTACATTCATTTTTTTGAAGTCATAGCATTTTGCGACAACGACCCCACCATAACGGGATCCACCATCCAGCATATCCTAATCGTCCATCCTGCCCTACTAGCAGAACTTGACTTCGACTACCTCGTAATCGACGAAGCCTACCCTGCGATGATCAATCAGGCAAAAGCAGTCGGCGTGGCGAACGAAAAGATTAAGCTCGTGCAGCGGATACCGTACACCCCTGAAGCCAGCTCCGCCACCAGCGAAAAGTCCCTGCCGCACTTCGTAATTGTCGGAGAGGGTCAGCAGGCCATGGACATGTACCTCCATTATCGCGAATTCGCGAACATCACCGCCTTCTGCTCAGACCAAGCCGAGACCACCCCCTCCTTCCTACTCCAAATCCCAGTTCTCAACGCCAGCGAACTGCCGACCTTCCCCTTCGATCTACTGATCATCGACGCTAAAAACGTCGCCGGAATACAACAAGCGCAAGAGCTCGGGATCCCCGCTGAACGGATCGAACTCTTCTCGAAGCAAAACAAACGCTGGCTGCCAATAATCGAGAAAGAGACACTCGAGAGCATTTGCCACTTGGATCTACCCACCCAAGAAACCATGAAGAACCTCTATCTCGGGGTCGCCTACATATTTTCCCAAGCAGTCGAAGGGGATATCGCAGAGTTCGGCTGCTCGTCGACCGGCAAATCGACTATGGCCATCGCCCAAGCCATCTCACAGCTCAAAGGAATCATGCCGGAAACGAAATCCCCGAGAAAACTTCTGCTTTTCGACAGCTTCCAAGGTCTTCCCAAATCCAACAGCGAGGCGGATACCCAGTCGCCGCTCGTCGAATCCGGAATCTGGGCGCACGGCACCTTGATCGGCATCCCTAGAATCGAGCTCGCCATGAACCTCGAGCGCATCGACAAAAGCCTGGACTACGAAATCTTCAAAGGCTGGTTCTCGGAAACGCTCCAAAACATTCCACCTGGCACGAAGCTAGCCATGGTACATTTAGACTGCGACCTATATGAATCGACCCTCCAAGTGCTAGACTACCTATTCACCCACCAACACCTTTCCGAAGGGTGCACGCTCTACTTCGACGACTGGAACTGCAACCGAGCAAGCGATGAGTTCGGCCAGCGGAAAGCATGGAGCGAAATTGTAGCCAAATTCAATCCCTCCTTCAGCGACATGGGCCACTACAGCTGGGCCGGACACAGAAAGATTCTCCATTCCTTCTAAAGAATTTGGATACCTCGATTACTTCTAAAAAACGACAAACCACCCACTATGAGCGAATCAGAACGAGAAGTCTGGAGAAACACCAAAAACCTAGTCGGCAAGGATGAGATCACCCTCGGTCCCTACTACACCTACAACCTGCGCCACACCCCCAGACGCCTGCTCTTCACGCTTTCCTACTACAAATTCGCCGCGAAGATGATCGGCGAAAACCAGTCCATCGTCGAACTGGGCTGCGGTGAGGCCATGGGCAGCCCCATCCTCAGCGAATTCAGCTCCCGCTACCTAGGCATCGACTTCGACGAAGAGTCCATCGCCTGGGCGAAACGAAACTTCGAGGACGAGAAACGACAGTTCAAGGCCAGCAACTTCGTAGGCACCTGCGAAGGCACCTTCGACGCAGTGGCCTCTCTCGACGTCATCGAACACATCGAGCCGGAACGAGACGCCCTCTACTGGGAAACCGTGGTCGCCCACCTCGCCCCCGGCGGAACCGCCGTTATCGGCACCCCTAGCCTGAACTCCCAGAAGTACGCGAGCGCGGTAAGCAAGGCCGGCCACATCAACGTTTACGACCATACCCGCATGCTGGAAACCGCCAACAAGCACTTCCGCAAAGTCCTCCTTTTCTCCGCCAACGACGAGGTCGTGCACACCGGTTACTACCCGATGGCTCACTACCTCATAGCCGTCTGCATCGGGCCCAAGCAGAATGACTAAATCGATATGTGCGGCATAGCTGGTTGCTGGAACCTGAACTCTAGGCCCCTCCATCGCCCAACGATGGACACCTTCATCGACACGCTCGCGCATCGAGGCCCTGACGGCAGAGGCACCTTCTTCGATGTAAACGACAGCCTGTTCCTCGGCCATCGCCGCCTCTCCATCCTAGACCTATCGGAAGAAGGAGCCCAACCGATGCGCAGCGCCGACAAGCGCTTCGTCGTCACCTTCAACGGCGAGATCTACAACTTCCTGGAAATCCGTCAGGAGCTGGAGGCGAAAGGACACCGCTTCCACTCGGAATCCGACACCGAAGTCCTCCTCACCGCCTACCAGGAATGGGGCCCAGACTGCCAGCTCAAGTTCAACGGCATGTGGGCCTTCGCCATCTGGGACAAGCTTCGCTGCAGCCTCTTCCTCTCCCGCGACCGCTTCGGCGTAAAACCCCTTCACTACTGGTACGACGGCTCCACCTTCGCCTTCGCCTCCGAGCTCAAAGCCTTCCTCGCCCTCCCCCAGTGGCCATTCGACTTCGACGAGGAAAGCATCGGCATCTCCATACTCGGAGACAACTTCCTCGAAGCCACCGAGCAAACCATCCTCAAGGACGTCAAACGCCTCCCCGCTGGCACCTCCCTCTACCTTCGACGCGGCAATCGCCCGCCCGTGCTGCGGCGTTGGTGGCGGACGCTCGAACACCTCGAAGAGGTTCCAACCTCCTACACCGAGCGAATCGAACGCTTCCGCGAACTCTTCAACGACGCCTGCCGATTGCGCATGAGGAGCGACGTCCCGATCGGCACCGCCCTCAGCGGAGGGCTCGACTCGAGCTCCATCCTAGGATCCATCACGCAAGCGAACGTTTCCTCCGGTCAACGTTCCGCCCCCCACTCTTATACCTCCTTCGTCAGCTCGTATCCAAATTCCCAACAGGACGAAACCGCCTTCGCCCAGGAGATGATCCGCAACACCGGCGTAAAAGGCGAATTCATGGCCACCTCCCCCCAGCAAGCCCTCGAGCAGCTGGACGCCATCACCTTCAGCCAAGAGGAAATCTACAGCTTTCGCGGGACCATCTGGTTCCTCTACCAGTTGATGCGCCGGAAGAAGGTCGTCGTCTCCATCGATGGCCACGGGGGAGACGAGCTTCTCGGAGGATACCACCACCACCCGATCTTCCACCTGCTCGACCGGGCAAACCTCGCTCGGCCCGGCCTGCCCAGCGCCAGAGAAATCCAGGAATGCGTCCGCTCCATGTTTCCCGCAGGCGAGATTCCCCCACACTACCAGCCCTCCGAATACATTCCCAAGAACCTTCCGCAGCCTACCAAACGCTTCTGCACCTCCTGGCTTCCCCAAACGAGCTACACATCCCGCTTCCCCTACTACGCAGCCGACGAAAGCCACCTCCAGTCCGCCAACCATCTCCAGAAGCGACTGTACTACGACTTCCACTACGCCACCCTTCCGACCATCCTGCGAAACTTCGACCGCTTCTCCATGGCCCACGGCGTCGAAGTCCGCTCGCCCTTCCTGGACTGGCGACTCGTTCGTTACTCCTTCTCGCTCCCGTCCTCCGACAAGATCGCCAACGGCTATTCCAAGAAGATCCTCCGCGACTCCGTGGTAGAAGCCGTTCCTGATTCGATTCGGCTGCGAAAGTCAAAGGTCGGCTTCCTCGAACCCTTCGAGAAATGGCTCGGCGAAGGCTTCAACGAAAAGCTCCGCGAGATCGTCAACGACCCCGCCTTCCTCCAGTCGCCCTACTGGAAAGGGAAACACGTTCGAGACATCGCGGAAAAAGCGTATCAGGAAAACAATACCAGAAATATGAAGTCCCCGTGGACCATCGCCCACGCCCATCTTCTGACCACCCTCTTCAAGAGCCAGAGACGACAACTCATCGCCGCTCGCTAGAAAAATGACACGCAGCCGCAAACAGGAAAACAACCCGAATTCCGCCTGCCTCTTCTACGATCTGGAAGTCGCTCCGGAATCGTACAATTTCCCCCTCTTCCTGCTCCTCGCCAAAGACTGGATGGCCAAACGCGGCATCAGCCAAAGCCATCTGATTATCGTTCCGGGGCTTAAGGACGGCTATCGGACCACCGGAAACCCTCACGCCATCGACCACTCCAACTGGAGGCTAAGGCAGCTCCTCGCCCCATCGGCCCTCGCCTTTCTACCCGAGGCATCGTTCACCATCTGCCACACGCGAGAAGAGGCAAAAAATGCCTGGACTGCAGCCCAACAAAAGGCCGCAGAGGTATTTCCCAACGACTACAGCCCCGATGCCCCCACCGCCGTTTTCAGCATAAAGGAATTCTGCGATGCGGAACGAAGAGGAGAGAAAACGGCTCGGTTCAGTCCCAGTCCCCAATCCATCGAATATCTGAGGTCATGGCGATCCGATGTCGTCGGAGACAGACGCCTCATCGTAATCACCTTTCGCCAGGCGAACTACCAATCGTCTCGCAATAGCGACATAGATTCATGGATACGCTTCGCGAAGTCGCTCGATCCAGCTAGATACTATCCCATCCTAGTGCCGGACACCGAACTCGCCCTCCAGCAAAGAGGCGACATTCAAGGCGTCCCCACCTTCACGGAAGCCTGCTTCAATCTGGAGCTCCGCTTTGCCCTCTACCAGCTAGCGTGGCTATCCATGGCGGTAAACACCGGCCCCGCCTGCCTCAACGCGCAGACCGACAACATCTCTTACCTCCACTTCAAAATGGTTACCCGCAGCATAAACTGCTCGGACCTGGCCTATTTCGAAAAGGAACGCTTCTACCCCGGAAGCCAATGGCCCTGCGCCAACGACACCCAAATCCTGATCTGGGAAGACGACCACTACGACATGATAACGAAAGCATTCGAGGTCATGGTCGACCGAAAGGAAGGCACCGGCCTCTGGAACGATCAACGGTTCGAGAAGAGCATCCGGGACGAACTCTCCGCAGAGCGTTTCGAAACAGCTAGCCAATGGTCCGCCTGCTTCGTTGCCTTCGCCCCACGTTCCCTCGAAGCATGGCTGCTCCGAGCCGAATCCATGCTGTCACTCGAGCGCTACCACGAAGCCCTCCTTACCCTCATCTCCGCACAGGAACGCTTTCCCCATGCCGCAAAACAATGGGGGTCGCGAAAAATCCACCCCGCCGCGGCCGGCATCGGGAATGCCTACGCCGTACTCATGAAAGACGGCAGCGCCTGGCGTCTCCGACGCTCCTTCACCGCACTATCCGAACAACGCCTCGGCCAAACCGCCACCAACAAGACCTGCCTCATTTTCGGAGCCGGCCAAGGCGGCAAGCTGGCTAAGAATCGACTTCCCCATTGGCTACGCCCCATCGGATTCATCGACAACGACCCCGCCAAGCAAAACCAAACCGTCGACAATCTCCCGATATACAATATCCACCAAACCCAAGCCCTAAGCTACGACTACATCCTTATCGCAAGCATGGCCGCCATAGAGATATTCGAGCAACTATGCCTGGAAGACATACCGGTAGAGAACGTTTTCTTCCTCGAGCCGGAAATGATCCTGCCCCGATAGCCCGACCGTCCACTCGCTTCCCATGAAAGACCTAAGCACCTACGCCGCCAGCATCAGAAGCAAAGTCATACAACTTTCCCACCAAGCCCGGACCCCTCACCTCGGATCCTCCCTCTCCTGCGCCGACCTCATCGTCGCCCTCTACAAGAGCCACCTGAGAATCGACCCGCAAAACGCGCAAGACCCCACCCGCGATCGCTTCTTCCTCAGCAAAGGACACGCCGTCACCACCCTCTACGCCGTGCTCGCCAAACAAGGATTCTTCCCCGAATCCGAACTCGACCAAACCTACGCCGAACCCGGATCCCGGCTCCCCGAACACCCCAGCCGCAACTGCGTGCCGGGAATCGAAGCCTCCACCGGCTCCCTAGGCCATGGCCTGGGCTTGGCAACTGGGGTCGCCCTAGCAAACCGTATCCAAAACATTGACGCGAAAACCTTCGCCTTGCTCAGTGACGGAGAATGCAACGAAGGCAGCATCTGGGAAGCGGCCATGACCGCCGCGGCCCTCCAGCTGCCCAAGCTCTGCGCCATCGTTGACGTCAACAAATGGCAGGCCACCGGCCGCAGCGCCGAAGTCCTCGCCCTGGAGCCCTTGCACGAAAAATTCGCCTCCTTCGGCTGGGAAACCCATCGCATCGACGGACACGACTTCGCTGCCATCGACAAAGCGTTGAGCTCCTTCCCCCACCCAAGCGGCAAACCGACCGCCATCATAGCCGACACCATCAAAGGGAAAGGCGTCTCCTTCATGGAAGACGACAACAATTGGCACTACCGCATCCCCAACGCCGACGAAGTAATCGCCGCAAACAAGGAGCTCGGACTCGCATGAGAAACGCTTTCGCCCAAGAAATCGAGAAACTCGCCCAGGACGATCCTCGAATCATCCTCCTGAGCGGCGATATCGGCAACCGCCTATTCGACTCGTTCAAGGAACGCTTCCCCGAACGCTTCATCAACTGCGGCGTCGCGGAAGCCAACATGGTCGGTATGGCCGCCGGACTCGCCATGGCCGGCATGCGCCCCGTCATCTACACCATCGCGTCCTTCCTCATCTACCGCCCCTACGAGCAGCTACGCCTCGACGTGGGCTACCACGGGCTCCCAGTCTGCATCGTCGGCGTGGGCGGAGGCCTTTCCTACGCCTCCAACGGAGCCACCCACCACGCCCTCGAAGACATCGCCGTTATGCGCGCCATCCCGGGCATGCAGGTCCTCAACGCGGGCGACGCCTGGGAAGTGCGAGCCGGACTCGCCGATGCCCTCAGGTCCGAAAAACCGTGCTACTTGCGTATCGGAAAAAAACGCGAGCCGCTCGTCCATACCGAAGCCATCTCCCAACCCCTGCTCGGACGATGCATCTCTCTCGGCGATGGCAAACAAGCTGCCCTCCTAGCTAGCGGAAACCTGCTCCCGCATGCCGCCGAAGCTCGACAGCTGCTCTCGGCCCGCGGGACCTCGATCTCCCTCTTCAGCTCCCCTTCCGTCCACCCCCTCGACACCGAGCTCCTCGAGACGCTCTTCGAATCGGGCCAACCCATCTTTATCCTGGAAGAGCACAACCGCAACGGCGGCCTCGGAACCGCAACCTTGGAATGGGCAAACGATCAAGGACTGGACACCCGACAACTCATCCGTATCGGAACGCCAAATACCTTCATCCACCGAACCACTACCCAACAAGATTCGCGAGAAACCTGCGGCCTCACCGCCCAGGACATCGCTGACAAAATCCATTCTCGCCTGCGCCAAGAAGCAAACCCAACCTGAGCCACCATGGCAGAACTCGACTTCATCAGCCTCGTTCACAAGCAGACAAGCCGCGACTACGTCGCTCGCGTAACCGAATACCCCAAAGCTAAAGCCGCAGAAAAGGCCAAGCTCTGGGACTACGATTACTGGGACGGCAACCGCCTCACCGGCTACGGCGGGATGAAATACGACGGCCGCTGGCTCAAGGTCGCCCGGGCCATGGCAGCGCACTACGGACTCAAGGCCGGCGACCGAATCCTCGACGTTGGCTGCGGCAAAGGCTACCTCCTCTACGACTTCACCCTAGCAGTGCCGGGCGTCGAAGTCGTAGGCCTAGACATCTCCAGCTACGCCATCTCGGACTCCAAGGAGGAAATCAGAAACGCCATCGTCGAAGGCCACGCCCGCAAGCTTCCCTTCGAAGACAATTCCTTCGACCTAGTCGTATCGATAAACACACTACACAACCTGCCCTGCTACGACCTAGATCTTGCCCTGCGCGAAATCGAACGCGTCGGGAAGGACAAGAAATTCATCTGCGTCGAGTCCTACCGAAACGAATCGGAAAAGGCCAACCTGCTCTACTGGCAGCTCACCTGCGAAGCCTTCAACACCCCAGAGGAATGGGATTGGTGGTTCAAGCAAACCGGCTACACGGGCGATCACGGATACATCTATTTCGAATGAAAACGCTCGCCGCCATCCTCGTAAATCAACGATCCGAGCTTGAACTGGACGAAGTCGAAATCCCCTCCCTCGGCTACGGACAAGTCCTCGTGGAATTCAAGACTTCCCGTATCTGCGGCTCCCAGATCGGAGAGATCGACGGCGTCAAAGGTCCCGACCGCTGGCTCCCCCACCTGCTGGGCCACGAGGGAGGTGGCATCGTTCGGGAAGTCGGCCCCGAAGTCAGCGTAGTAAAACCCGGAGACCGCGTTGTCGCCCACTGGCGGCCTGGCGCCGGTATTCAAGCCCGCCCCCCAAAATACAAACGCGGCTCCCAGATCGTGAACGCAGGCGCCATCACCACCTTCAACCACTTTTCCATCCTGTCGGAAAATCGCGTCACGCCCATTCCTAACGATTTCGACTTGGAAACCGCAGCATTGCTGGCCGATACCATCACAACGGGCTTCGGCATCATAAACCGCGACGCCCAAGCCCGCATCGGCCAATCCCTCCTCATCTTCGGAGCAGGAGGAATTGGATTAGGAGCGATACTGGGTGCATCCCTAGCCGGGCTACACCCAATCGTAGCCGTCGACATTCATCCCCATAAACTGGATACCGCGAAAAAGCACGGAGCCACACACGCCCTGCTTGGGAGCGACGAGGACCTGGAAGAAAAACTCTTATCCATCCTCGGCAAGCAAGGCGCCGACGTTGTCTTGGATGGCACCGGCGTCCCCTCGATCATCGAAACCTGCTATCGGCTCACCCATCCGAAAGGGAAAACCGTCTTGTACGGAGTCATGCCTTCCAGCAAATCCGTTTCCCTCCACACTCTGCCGCTCCACCTGGGCAAAACCTTAACCGGCTCCGAAGGTGGCGGCAGCCTCCCAGCGGAAGACATCCCTCGCTTGGTAAGAATGATCGAGGACGGTAGATTCGACCCTCGCTCCTTCATCTCCCATCGCGGAAAACTCGAGGACGTAAACACTCTGATTGCCAAAATGCGCTCAGGTGAAGTGATACACGCTATCATGAACTACTAAGCGATGCGCATCGGCATAGACTTCGACAACACCATCGTCTGCTACGACTCCCTTTTCGTGGAGATCGCTGGCCGTCTTGGTATCGAGCTCGACCCTAGCTCCACCCCAAAAAAATCGCTCCAAAACAAAATAAGATCCGCAAACGATGGAGAATGGGAATGGAGCAAGATCCAAGGCGAAGTCTACGGCCCCCTGCTGGCCCACGCACACCCCTACCCCAACTTGATTCCCACCCTTCAGGCATTGAAAGAGGCTGGGCACCGCCTTTGCATCATTAGCCACAAGACTCGATTCCCAAACGCCGGACCGCCCTACCCCTTCCACGAGTACGCCTTGGAATGGATAGAGAGGGAACTCGGCTCCCTCATCCCCCTGAACTCCGTTCACCTGAACGAAACGCGTGATCATAAACTGCACAAGATTCGGGAAGAACGTTGCGACATTTTCATAGACGACCTCGAAGATATCCTCGCAGACTCCCAGTTCCCCGCCGAAAGCACCGGCATCCTCTTCTGCCCCGGCTCCCCTCTCGCCTCTCAATCGAAAAAGCTTAGCAATTGGCAAGACCTCCCCCGCTTGCTCGAGTCGATCCCGAGTCCGGAGAATAGCCCAAATCCCTCGCCACGTCCTAACTCAGCAAGCCACCTAGAGAGAATCTCCAGCTGCATAAACCTCGCGGAATCGGAGCCCCTCCTGCCGCTCGCAGGCGGCGTCAACAGCCAGGTCTTCCGCACCAGCGTTCCCCCCTTTCGCGTCGCCAAACTCTATCCCACGGGCGATTCCAACCAACGCTACGTGCGAGAAACATCCTTTCTCCAGTACGCCCAAATCGTCGCGCCGGACAGCTGCCCACAACTGCTCTCCAGCAACGCCGACGCCCAGTGCTCCATCCTGCAATACATCCCTGGTGAACTCGCTAGCCTTACCAACAGGTCAAACGAGTCGGACGCCCTGCAATGCCTCTCCTTCCTAACCCAACTTCAATCAGGCAGGGATTCGGAACGCGCACGCGCCCTTCCACCCGCAGCCGAAGCCTGCGACAGCCTTCAGGAACACCTCGCCTCCCTCTCGCCTCGACGCAACGCATGGCTGTCTCAAGCCCTTCAAACCAAATCGCCCACCCCTTGGTCCCAGTGGATCTGCGGTCCGCTCGAAGACGCCTTCCAGTCCCTCGCAAAAACCGCCATCTCCCATCCCCGCTTCAAGGCGCGAAGCAGCCGAGACGCTTTTATCATTTCCCCGTCCGACTTCGGCCTGCACAATGCCATCCGATTGGAAAACGGGACTTTGAAATTCATCGACTTCGAGTATGCGGGTTGGGACGACCCGGCCAAGACCCTCAGCGACTTCTTTCTGCAACCCAGAAACAACTTCCCTGAACAAACAAAGGCAGCCTGGAGAGAAGCTTTTCTCCAAATGCTCGGCCCAAGCCAACGGACAGACGTCCTGCAACGCCTGCCCGTCGTCGAAGCCTGCTGCAAAATGAGGTGGATCTACATCATCCTGAAAAGTAGACTCGACCCAACGACACTCCTTCCCAAAAACGACGACGCCCAAGACGCTTCGCTCGAAAAGGAAATAGCAACCAGACTGGACGACTTGATCCAGTCGCTCGGCCCCCTAAACTAATTTCCCCGAGTTCGCCAAAAACAACGTATCATGCCGCCAGACAATTGGAAAGACAGCGAACCTTGGACTTCCCTCTACCGAAAGGATCACAGCGCGAAAGAGCGCCATTTCGCTACTACGCAGGATGGTCAAACCGCTCCCTTGCCTGAGATCTTGGATGCCAACTCCGCCCCGTTCCTAAGTATCCAAAACCCCACTCCGCTACCTGAGCAATTCACCGCGCTCGCCGAGGATTCGGCGACTCCCATCTACACCGACTTTTTCCTAGAGGAATGGGGCGACCCTATCGACCCGCCTTTGGTCGGAAAAATCGCCAAGAGAGGAATCTGCATCGCGACATCTGATAACCGCAAAGCTGGGAGCACCCCCTCATCCGCGCTTTGCGTGATTGACTCCAAACTCTCGAAAAACGCTACCAACGTAGTTGAGACGATTATCTCTTCCGTATTCGTAATCCAACTACCCGATGGCGAACACAGAATCATCACCGCCGAAAACATCGGTCCCTCCACAACTCTGCCCATCCCTCCCGATGGCATAGTACTCGGAATCTCCAACGACACTAGCTTCCTCGTCAGCCTCGCAGCAAAGGCGCACTTGAACAATTGCTCCTTCGCGTGCTGGACCCAAAATACGATTTCCCATCTCAGGATACGCCAACTGGGGTGGCTCCAGATCCCTTACCCGTTCCCCCCACCGAAAGAGGTCAAGATCAGGCAGCTCTCACTTTGTCTCAGGCAAATTTTCGGCCCACTCCCCAGCAAGCCAGCAAGCGCGAACCTAGAAGCGAGAAATCTGCTCTACCGATCCTTCCTCGGCTACCCTTGGCACGGCCCGCAACAAACCGGCTTCGCCCAATCCAGCGCCCTAGCAGGCCTTTGCGCAAGCGCTTCCAGGTCCCCACTGGCCTACCGGCTCCTACTCGGGAACGAGCCACCCGTATCTGCCGCGTGGTACCTGGCTGCCCAAAAAGGAGAGCTGACGAAAGACGAACCAATCCCCCATCCGCCCGTCCAGAAAAAGGGCCATCACGTATTGGCGAATACCATACTTGCGGCCGCCTCGCTAAACGAGGAAACCACCGCAAGACGACTTGCAGAGCACCTCAAATATCTAGGCCAATCCAAACGTCTGGAAATCTCACCCTTGTCCAATGCGATAGCCCAATACCCCTCCATCCCCACCAATCTAGCTTTCAATTCCCTGGATAATATCGAGCCTCTTTCCGCATCCATTTTTCAACTATCAAACATGGCCGCGACAATCGAAGGAGTCGAACTTCCCGCAGACGCGCAACGGCAGATCGCTGCAAGCAGGGCTCTGACAGCGGGCGATTGGGAAAAAGCCGCCACTCAGTGCTCAACGGAAACCGAAGTCGGTCAAGTCCTCAAAGCAGCGCTTTTTCCGGAAAGCATAAACGCCCCACTGAACAAACAAGCTCCTCGGACCGCGCTGCTGAACGCGACCAAAGCCTTTCTTGAGTCCACAAGCGCTCAGTTCCCCAACCTACTGGCGACCTACGCCCAATTCCTCGCATGCTTCCCCGACGCGGAAGAATACGCGATCCCGCCCCTGCCCAAAACCCTCGCAGAGGGCGACACCATCACGCTTGTCGCCCACCTCACGCTCTCAGGCCGCTACAGCGAGGCCGCGCCCTTCGCCCGAACCCTCATCGAAAAGCAAAACAGAAACCAAGCACACCCGCCTTTCGTTTTCGAACTAACCTACGGCGACCCAATTTCGTTCGCCAACTCGCTTTTGACGTACGCCGCGTCCGAATCATTCGTCACCTCATCACAACTCCCCGCGCCTGGGTCATTGTTCGACCTGTGGTATATCAGCGCCTCTCTCGACTACGAGAATGCGAATCGGATCCTTGGAAACATCCTCCTGGCCATGAACCTACAGTTCCATCCCCTAGTTGCCGCCAGAAGCAATATCCCGAAAATTAGTTTACCCGAAAATCTGAATACGAAAATCCGCGACATCTTCGCAAGCATCGACCCTGCACTCCTTTGAAAATACTAAAAGTCTGCTCGCTAAACTACTATCCCGTGGTTGCCGATTTCTATCGCAGAAACCTCTGGATCCGCGACCTACCCTACGCCCAACACAAGCAGTTTCTGCTCGATTTCTCGCCAGTCCATCTGAATCGGTTTTCCGAATACATGAGAGGACTGGGGTACGAGTGCGACGAGGTGGTAACCGACCTGGAAAGCCTTCAGTTCCAATGGGCCAAAGAGAACGGCTTCGATTGCCCCCAAGGTGGCTGGCGCATGGAGATCCTCCTCAAGCAAATCGAGACCATCAAACCAGACCTTCTCTACTTCCAAGACATATCCACGCTCCCGCCGGCCATACGAAGACGCCTCAAGAACTACTATCCCTTCCTCAAAGGGACCATCGTCTACAGGGGCTTCCCCATCTACCAACCCGGACTCGAAGACGTCGACTTGCTCTTGACGGGAGCCGCTAACCTCTTGGAAGAGTACAATAAACAAGGAATCGCAGCTCGATTCCTTCCCCATGCTTTCGAAGCTAAAGTCTTGGATAAGGTCGACGCATGGCAGTCTCCTTTCCACGGTCAAAGTTTCGACTTTTCCTTCCTCGGCTACTCCGGGCATGGCGGGTACGGCACCCACCACCGCGACCGGCTAGAGTTCCTCAGAAACCTCCTGCGCGACACCCAACTTGAGTGCTGGCTGGCGGAACAGTCGGAACCAGAGCAATCAAGCGAACCCCCGCTCCCAACGCAGTTCCCAAATCGCTGCCACCCAGGCCTCATGGGACTGGATATGTACCAAGTGCTTCAGCAATCCAAAGTCGTATTCAACAAGCATTCCAGTGCCCATCCGGGCCAGGTCGAAAACATGCGACTCTTCGAAGCGACCGGCATTGGAACCTGCCTGCTCACCGACTACGGAGACAACCTATCGTCCTTGTTCGAACTCGATCACGAACTCGTCGCCTACCATTCCTACGAAGAGTGTATCGAGAAACTGAACTACCTGCTCGACCATCCAAAGGCCAGAGACGATATCGCCAAGGCCGCCCAACGCCGCACCCTGCGCGACCATACTTGGGAACAGAGAGCTGACGCAGTCGACCAATACATAAAGGAAGTATTCAAAAAGGCCTAGCCCCGATGATCCTTTGCTACGACCTGGAAGTAAGCCCGGAAACCTTCGACGTCGCAGGCGCGATCGCCCTCGCCCAAGCCCAGGCCAAAAGCCAATCCAGCGAACTGGAAACGATCGTTCTCATCCCCGGGAAAAAGGCTGGCTTCCGCAGCAACGACGATACCTACCCAATCAACGAACAGAGATGGCGGCTCACCGAACTCGTCCTGCCCCTAATCTCCATCTGCGCTCCCAATTGCTCCGTCCTCAGTTTCAAATCGAGAAATGAAGCCGCCGCCTGGCTCGAGAAATTCTCCCCCAAAAACCAGCGTTACCCGATCGGGTACGATATCGAAAAGCCGCACGCCCAATTTTGCGTGAGCGAATTTTTGGCCGCAGTAAAAGCAGAGCGCACGCTCCCCAAGTGGGAGGCGGACCCACAAGCCCTCAGTATATCCATGGAATGGATACAGAAAAACCTGCCGAAAGCGGCCAAAGGCATTGTCTCCATCACACTGCGGCAAACCCATTCCTTCGCTCCTAGAAACAGCAACATCGAAGAGTGGAAATCAGCAACGACTTGGCTCCAAGCCAGAGGATACGGAGTCATTGTCGTACCTGACACCGAGACCGCAGTTACCGCCATCGACGACTGGCCCAATGAAACGCTTTGGCAAACGCCCTGCTACAACCTAAAGATCCGCCAAGCGCTCTACCAGAGCTGCACGCTCAACCTTTTCGTAAACAACGGCCCCGCCATTCTCTGCTACCAAAGCAACTCCCCCTACCTCTCCTTCAAACTTGTTACCCCGGGAGTAAACGTATCCAACATCGAATACTTCGCCAAAGAGGGGTTTTACCCAACACAGCCCTGGCCACAAAGCAGCGACAAACAGAAATTGGTTTGGGAAGACGACAATTTCCTTACCATCACATCCGCAATCGAAGAATGGGAAGCGGATACCCCCCGCAACTACGACTTCTGGCGCGCCGCGTGCCTCGAAGCGTCCAAAGCCGGTGAAAAACAGAAACTCGCCAGCTACAGCGCCGTCGCAGCTGCATTCTGCCACGATCGCTCCGCCGCCCTCGCCTTAAGAACAGGCGCCATCGCAAGCCTCGGGCGACTCAGCGAGGCGATGCTTATCGTCCTGGCGGCAATTGAAGAAAACCTCGACCCAACGCGCTTTCAACAGGAGCTAAGCCAATGGAAAACCAAAATTCCTGCCGGCAGCTTCGAACTGCTGGAACGCATCCTCTCCAAACAGGCGGCACTGACCAAAGAATCCGGAAAACTCCTATCACTGAGAGAATTGGTCGAAACTCTGCAAAATCAAAAAACCTACCACTCCCTCTACATCTACGGCACCGGCGTAACTGGAGAAAAAGCGTTGAAGTCGCTTCCAAATCCCAATTCCGCCATCGGCTTCAGCGACAGCAATCCGGAACTCCATGGTAAAACACGCCATGGCAAACCGATCGTCGCCCCGCAAACAGCAGTCGACGATCTAGATTCCCAGATACTAATCGCTAGCATGTATGGTGACGAAATCCTGGAATCACTCCTCAAGCGCGGCGTCTCAATTGATCGAATTGCCTTCGCTGACCTCTAGCGATCCTTCATGATGAGCCCAACCCTTTCAATTGTCATTCCCAACTACAACCACGGAACCTACCTCGAGCAGTGTATCCGCTCCCAAATGGGATCCCAGCTTTCGATAGAGATAATCATAGTCGACGACGCCTCGAGCGACAACAGCATCGATGTTATAAAATCCCTACAACTCGACGGCCTTCCGATCCGATTTTTCAAAAACAAGGAACGGCTCGGAGTGGTCCCCACCATGAATCGGGGTATCTCCGAATCAAAGGGAGAGTATATAATTCTGAGAGCCGCTGACGACCTTAGCGAGGCTTCCACATTCTCCCAAGCAATTGAACTACTAGAATCGAATAGGGAAGCGGGCTTGAGCTGCGGTGATCTCGCCTACTTCCTAAACTCTCCCGAGGACGCTGCCGTCGAAACTTTAAGCCTTTCGGCAAGCCCTGCCTACCTTTCGCCAACTCAACTTCACGGAATGCTGGGAACAAGCCCAATCCACTCCCATACCGCCATCTACAGAAAGTCACTTCTCCAACGTCACGGCCTATTCAAATCCGAACATCGCTTTTACTCGGATTGGTACACGACTCTTTGTCTCGCCTGCTCCCACGGAGTTTGCTACCAGCCGAAACCTACCGCATACGCGCGTCTCTGCTCCACCTCATACGCAAACGCCGGATCGAGAAACGCTACCGATCGGGCGACTACCCTTAAAGTTCTGACCGAAGATCTCAGCATTTTGCCTGAACAGTTAAAGACAGATATATATCACTCGAGGGCATTGGACTTTTTTGAGATAGACCCTAAAAACGCTTTCAGTTTCCCTTTCCCTCCCTGCCCCATCCCTGATGACAGGTTCTTTCTAGCAGGCATGGGAGGTACGCTCTATCGTAAACTCAAATCGCTAGACAAGACCCGATTGACTTACCCTGCCTATATCTACGGAGCAGGAGCGCACACCGATATCCTGCTAAAAGCTTGGAATGCACTAAACCTGCCGAAGCCTACCCGAATATGGGTTAGCTCGCTCGAAAATACGAGAACCAGCATTCAAGGAATAGAAGTGCGCAAGTTCGGAGACGCCTTCGACAAAATAGGCACGATCATAATCTCCTCGAAATCCTACGAACCGGAAATGCTATCAACAGCTTCAACCCGATTCCCAAACATACCAATCATCACATTTTGGGGATCCGGAGACAAAACGTAAATGATACAAGGACTAGGACTTACCTTGTTTTGTCCGATCCTTTTCGGCTCGCCGCTTAAATCTATAGAAACGAGAGAACAGACGATATAAACGATTTAGCCAACTAGAGCTCATTGCATCGTGTAGACAAACGGTGAAATCTTTCCGCCGGTTCCCGATCGTTCGACCCTAGCCAGCCAAGGACTCGCCGCTAATACAAATACTCCCGCGAAAAACTTGCCGCCTTTGATCAGGGACAGTCCGACTCTAATATACTTCCAAATACCTTTTTTCATCTCCTTCTCTATCTGTCATTTTGGTCAAACCAACGCTTGTACTCTTCCGCTACCATTTGATCGCCTTCGGGACGCAAGTGCACGAAATCAGCAAAGAGCGACTCGTCTCCCCGTTCGCTCATAGATGCTCGAAAGTCCAGGTCATCCGAGAATCCATGCTCATCCCTCAACCTTAAATAAGTCTCAAACAAAAAACCCATTCGCTCGAAATAAGGCCGCATAGGGTTTCGCTTCGTCCAGCTTACGCACACTCGCCTCTCCCAAGCCGTAAGCGTCGCCTTTTGACTAAGGAAAGGCTGGAAAGCCGAAATAAAACGGGCGCCAGAGCGCTCGACCACAGAGCGAAACTGCGCCTTTCGCTCGAGGTAGCTCTCGACAATTCCCTTAGGAAAATTCGTCACACGAAAAAAGCGCTCCGAATGCTCCTTCGCCGCCTCCTCCCTTCCCTCCAAGAGAAACGGCCAGAGCTCCAAGTTCTCCTGAAAGACAATCGAATGCTTCTCCATAAGCAACTTGTCGCTATTGCACCCGTAAGCGAGGTCATTGAACCCATCGTGAGCGATTACGAAATCCGGCTGCAAGCGTTCGGCATAAAGCAAATAACTAAACATTTCATTTAGCATTACATGCCCATGCATCCCGAAATTATACACTCGGTATCGCAAGCCATCGCGTGGCGATTCGTTTAATAGGATCTCCAAACGGGCCGCGAACATCTCGTCCTGAAGGCAATTCATGCTAAACGCCGCCGAGCCCCCAAACACACAAACGACCTTCTCCTTCGTTCGATCACGCTTCGATACCTCGACCAAATCGTCGGGCACGCGAAATCCCATCTCATTGACTCTTCCCACAGCAGAGTCGCGATAGAGATACCCATAGGGAAAATAATAGAATTGGTCCCGATCTGCAGTCGCCCTAGAAAAATGGTGCTCGTCCTCGGCCTTGAGAAGCTCCCTCGACTTCTCATTCAAGGCTTCCAACCGACCTGCCCAAGAAAACGCGAATCCAAACTGCTCAAGGCCAAGCCCCACTCCCTTGCCCAATCGAACACGGGTATCCGGAATGTAGTAAAGCAACGCGTCATAGTGAGATACAGCAGCCTCCTTGAAAACCTCGACAGCGCAGCCCAAAGCCTCGCTGTAAGTTTCGACAAGGGCTGCCGTCGTCAACACCGTCTCGATCTCATAGTCGAACCCGTACTGGTCAAGCGACCTGCGAGCCCGCTTGACCTCACTCTCGCCAATCCCATCGCCACAAAGCGCCAAGGCGATTCGCATCATCGAGCTTTCCTCACTATCCAGTTTTCCATTACCAACATATCCATGTCGCTCCATTCGAAAGTACGCATCGCATCCGCCGGCTCAGTCACGATTGGCTCCCCTTTCAAATTGAAAGAAGTATTGATGACGATCGGTATTCCCGACTTCGCCTCCACCGCTTTAATCAATCGATAAAATCTCCCGTTCCATTCCTCGCGGACCAATTGCACACGTGCCGACCCGTCGATATGGGTAACAGCCGGAATCAAAGCCCTCTTCTCCGGCCTGACCTTTTGAACCGAAAGCATGAACGATTCCGGACCTTCCAGAAAATCCTCGCCGGCGAGCTCAAAATACTCTTTGGAACGATGAGGTAAAACCGCCGGCGCAAACGGCCGAAACGGCTCACGAAACTTGATCTTCCTATTTATCACCTCCTGCATATCCGGGTGGGCCGCATTTCCTAAAATGCTCCGGTTCCCCAGAGCCCTAGGCCCCCATTCGAAACGACCTTGAAACCAGCCAACGACTTCGTTGGATACGATGGCCTCCGCCACTGCATCCAAAAGCTCCGACTCGTCGTCATAACGACAAGCCACGCAATCCGGATTCGACGCGATCGCGGCTTCTATGAATCCGTCTCCGTAGTCCTTTCCCAAATACGGCCCGTCCATCGAACAGCGACGATCCCCCTTCAAGAAACGCTTGTATCCAAGAAGCGCGGCCCCCACCGCACCGCCTGCATCGCCACTGGCAGGATGTATCGAAAGCGGGCAACCCAACTCCCGCTGCAGCCTGCCGTTAGCCAGCGAATTGAGAGCTACTCCCCCTCCAAGACACAACGAGGAGCTTCCCGTCATCTCCATCGCCCCTCTCGCGACATGAAGGATGATCTCCTCCGTCACTTTTTGCAGCGACGCAGCGATGTCCGCATATCGCTGGTTCTCACCAAGGGCAACAGGAGCGTCTACCTCCTCCTTGAAAAAGGGCGAATCCTGCTCGCGGCTCGGCCCCAGCAGCTCCTCCAACCATCCATTATAGCTTCTCTCGATCGGCGTAAGGAAATTGAAGCAACGCTGGTCGATAGTAAAACGACCACCATCCTGAAACGCTACGAGCGAACGTATCTTGTCGAAAAAGCGAGGCTCTCCAAATCCGGCCATCCCCATCACCTTATACTCATCTTCATTAACCTTGAAGCCTAGGTAAGAAGTGAACGCGCTGTAGAACAAGCCAAGCGAATCAGGCAATGGCTGCGAAACCAACTTCGTCAACCGATCCCCGTCGCCATGCGATATCGTCATCACCTCGTGCTCGCCCACTCCATCCAAGGTGACGACAGCTGCATCAGAGAACGGAGATAGATAGTACGCCGCAGCCGCATGAGACTCATGATGCTTCACCGCCTTAACCTTGCGCCGCGGTAATACCAGTCTCTCGCGTATCTCCCTGAGTGGATCAAATTTCCGGTCCTTCACCCAAATTCTCAATGCGTTTTCCAGAAACCCCCTCCCCAAAGGATAATGCTCAAAACTACTCGAAACGATTCGGTCAAACTTCTCTTTCCAGTCTTCGTAGTAAACAACGAGATCAACCTCGCCCACTCCTCCCGCAAAGCTGAGGCAGTATTCGATGGCTCGCATCGGAAACGCAGAATCGTTCTTCACCCTGCTAAAACGTTCCTCCTGCGCAGCTACGACAAGAGCTCCATCGACCACCAAAGCAGCTGCAGAATCATGGTACCCATATGCAATCCCTAACACCTTCATACAACTAAACTAAGAACTCATGCTCCATCGTTAGAATACAGGAGTCATAAAAACCCATCTTCAAAAGCTGATCGCGAATACACTCCTCATGTATAGACGCTATACAAATATACTTTGGCTTCAATCCTCTTATATCATCAGGGCCATAGACAGAAACTCCACAAAAGAGCCCGCCTTTTTTCCTAGGATCATTATCTATAAAGCCAACGACCTCGAACGACCTCGAAAGGTGCTGAAACGCATGCCGCCCGCCTTCTCCAGCCCCAAAAACGACGACCCGTTCAAACGATTGTCGCAGCACTACAAACGCCCTCCATCCGATTCTCTGGACAACTCGCTCTGCCATACGCTTTGATAGTGGCTTTGCTGAGGAACGACATTGCAAGTCGCTCCGGGACTCTTCGTGGCTACACAGAAAATAGCATATCCATGACCATCTCCCGAATCTAGCTTACCTTCGATTCCGTATCGGAAAGCAGGCCAATAATCTGCCACCCAATACGGAGCATCCGCATCCGTAAGGCTGTGCCGTAGCACCTGCAGCGTATCCACCGAATAGCCATTCGCCGCGTAATAATCTAAAAAGAAAGCACACGAAAACTGGTAGAACCCATGCTCCATATAATTCGAGGACGGGGCGAACGCATGAATAATACGCCCATTTGTATTCAAAAACTGGTGAATATTCGAAAGCGCATTGGGCAGGTGAAAAACATGCTCCAACGTACCGCCATTAAGGACGACATCATATCCCTCCCGGTGCTCCTCGGGAAATTCGCTAGAATTCAAATCGAAGACGATTTCAGCCCCTTCAAAATCGGATTGGTCCAATGAGCTGCAACTCTCGAAACCTAAGGACTTCATCAAATACGACATGGAGAGGTAATCCTTCGACCGGAGTGACTTCTTCCGCGCGAGTTCCGGTTCACCGGCAATATCGCGCAGCTCAAACCGGCAATGCTTCGCCATTTCACTTAATTCAGCCTGGCCAAATCGAATGTCTTGCTCTCCCAACGAAAGTAGCCGCCCCTCAAAAGAACGACGTTTCGCCTCGTTCACCAACATCATGGTACTCTGTATCGTTAACGCCATTATATAGATTCTTTGCTATTCAAAGGTTTTTCCATTTAAGCAAGAGCAGTTAGATGGGAGCTGAAATCCCTGACCGCCTTAAAAAGCTGCCCAGCGCCTCTTGAGCAGCAACAAGCCCATAAACGCTCAACAGATGATCTCGAGCTTCCACTGACAACAACTTCCAATCGCGGGCCGCATAGCTACGTTTGCAATCCAAAAGAGCATCAGCAATCTGCCTCGGCGAAGAATACCCGCACTTTTGCTCAGGTGCAAAAAAGTCGGGCACGCTACAAAACAATTGATCCACTTCCTCATGGGCGATCTCCTCGAAACAGCCCCGCCGCAATAGGCTCCTGTGCCCACCCCAATCGTTCACGATAACAGGCAGTCCTGCCCTCACCGCCTCCGCGACCGGCAAGCCCAAGCCCTCACCCAAGCTCGCGCTCACATACGCGTCGAAGTCTGAGTATCGCCCCAAAAGCTGCGGGCGCGAATAACACTCCTTGACGATCTCAATATCACTCCGCGGAGATTCCCAATCGCAAGCCTCGCTCGTCTTTATCGTCAATCTTGCTTCAGAGTCGTCGGGAAAAGCTAGGAGGTAAGCTTCCAAAAGCAGATGCCATCCCTTACGAAAATGCGGTTCTCCCACCGAATAATATCGAAATGGCTTCTCCGCAACCCAGGCCTCCTTCATAGCAATCTCTTCCAGATCCAAAGGTGGCTTCACTGGAAAAACCGGTACGCCCAGACCACTCCGTGCCAACGTTTCGGATACGAATTCGCTTACCGCCCAAATCGCGTCGAACTTGCTCAATTGCCCAACCCACGCCCTCGGATAACGACTCCATTCATGGACAGGCACGGCTACGTTAAAGAAACGAGGTAGAGGGGACCAGTTCCCCCCCAACAAATGATGTACGACAAACGCATAATCATCATGGGGCAAATGGCCCTCCTCGATCGTTTCCCCCCTGCCAAGAAAAAGCTCGTCCACAGAAAAGCCCAACGATTCCAGCAGCTTCCGATAGTATTCGCTTACAATCGAGTAACTTCCAACACCTTTGGCAGTCAGCAACAGGATTCTATCTTTTCTAATCATCTCTGGGCGATTGCAATTCAAACGACGGGACGAGCTCGACCCCTGAAAAATCACCAAAGATCTCCAGTGACAACTCCATCCAATTCCCATTCGTTTCCAGTCTTCCGAGTTTTTTGAGATGACTGGCCCTTGCTCATGAACTCCACGGTCTCGGGTTTAAAATTGATTTCAAGGGGCATCATCGCTTCATTGAGCGTTCGATGAACTGGCTAGGCAATAGCGAATTCGACAGGGGAATATCAGCGAGACGATCCGCCAAGCGCCGTGGAGCCAATTTTCTGTGCCTTTTGCTCACGTAGGGACTAACTGGAGGCAAAAACAACAGAGCTAGGCCTAGAAACAATCAGCCACAAACGCCTCGAGCGAAACGGCCTCAACTACCCACGCTGGCAACACCCCCCGATCTTCTTCAGCCGAAGGGAGCAAGACAGAATTCACACCAGCATTTTTTCCTGTCCACGCATCCGACAACCGATCCCCCACCATGAAACATCTCTCCGGATCGAGCTTTCGCTTTTCAATCTGCTCCAATAAATACCTTGGACTCGGTTTGCGGTAGCTGTCCTCGCGAGCCGTATCTGGACTTTCAGTGGCAATGCAAATCCCATCAAAAAATGAGGAATCCATCCCCAATAGTTCAAACATCCGTCGATTCACATCCTCCACCGCATCGAGCTCGAAATAACCACGTCCTACACCTGATTGGTTCGTAACCAAAAAAAGAGAGCACCCAGCTAACTTCGCCCGCTGCAATGCGTTTCCAACGCCAGGCAACAACTCGACCTGGTCGGGATCATGCAAATAATGGACCCAACGAATCAATGTTCCATCGCGATCCAAGAAAAGGGCTTGAGGAATGGCACTGCTGCTTTTCAACGTCCTTCTCGATCTCGTGATCTTACTTCCTAGTCAATACGAACCGCCCCAAAACCTACACTTCCATTCAAAAGCGGGTCAGACGCTCCTTTACGCTCGATATAGGACTGCGACTCCTCACAGTTTCGCCCCATGAACGTACTCGTAGTAGGAGGAGCTGGCTACATCGGAAGCCATTGCGTGCGCCAACTGCAGGTCGCTGGGCACACCCCCATCGTCCTCGATAACCTCGTCAAGGGGCACAAGGACTCGATCCCCGAAGGCGTCACCTTCCACGAAGTCGACCTCGCCGACTCCCCCAAGGTTGTCGATATCCTCAAAAAGGAAGCCATCGACATCGTCATGCACTTCGCCGCCTTCATCGAAGTGGGCGAATCCATGCAGGACCCGCTCAAGCACTACGAAAACAACGTCGCAAAAACCGTTTCCCTGCTCAAATCCATGCGCGAGGCCGGGGTCAACAAGTTCGTCTTCTCCTCCTCCTGCACCGTGCTGGGCGAGGAAGCGGAGCCTCCCTTCGACGAGACCATGCCCCTGCGCCCCATCAGCGCCTACGGCCAGACCAAGGCCGACGTTGAGGTCATCCTCAACTACTGCACCAAGGCCTACGGAATGAGCGCCGCAATCTTCCGCTACTTCAACGCCTCCGGCGCCGCGGAAGGAGGCATCATCGGCGAGGACCACTCTCCTGAGACCCACCTCATTCCCATCGCCATCCAGGTCGCCCTCGGCCAACGCGAAAAGATGATGGTCTTCGGCAACGACTATCCCACCCCAGACGGCACCTGCCTGCGCGACTACGTGCACGTGGACGACCTTTCCCGCGCCCACATCGCCGCATTCCCGCTGCTGGAAGAAAACGGCAAACTGCTCACCTACAACCTCGGCACCGGCACCCCCGCCAGCGTGCTCGAGATCATCAAAACGGTTGAGGAGGTCTCCGGCCGCCCCGTCCCATACGACCTCGCGCCCAAGCGGGCTGGCGATGTGCCGGCCGCCTACGCCGACAGCGCCAAGGCCAAGTCAGAGCTCAACTGGACGCCCCAGTACGGCACCATACGCAGCATCATCGAGACCGCTTGGGCTTGGCACCAGTCCCATCCCCACGGATACGAGGACGCTTAGATCCCGGCCGGCCGCGCCGGAGGCATCGCAACCGACTACCCTTGTAGTCTCCCCCCAACTACAAGGGCTCTCCGGCTCCCGCAGCCGAACATGTGCAATCCACGTTTAGGTAGAATCGCCAAAACGCGCATTGTTGCATTTTTCCATCACGTTTCCAACAGTACCGATTCCTTGAGCCCAACCTCCCGAATCAACGAATCCAACGCCATGTCGAAACCCGAACCTTCCGCCAACCACGACGCGGAAGATTCCCAGGGAGTCCAGAGCCTCGCCGACTCCATCCTGGAGTTTTCGAGCGAGGGAATCATCGTAATCGATCGAACCGGACGCATCCAAAAGGCCAACAAGCAAGCCCTCCAGTCGCTCGCGACCGACGCCGCCTCCATCGTCGGAGCCTCCATCAGCGAGGTCTTCCTCGCCACGGATCCCAAGAACGGCCAGTCCATCAACCTCGCCGACGAGCGCTACCGCAATCCCCAGCTGGCCCACGCCCAAGCAAACCTCCACACCCCCAACGGCAACGTCCTGCCCGTCAGCTTCCACCTCAAGCCCAACACCAACCGCCAACGCCCAGAGCTGTCCGGCGCCCTGCTCTTCTTCAAGGACCTCAGCCAAACCGTCACCACCGAGAACCAAATCCGCCTTATCGCCACCGCCCTCAAGAGCATCGGCGAAGGCGTTCTCATCACCGACACCAACTGGGAACGCGGCGAAGCCCGCATCCTCTACACCAACGATGGCTTCACCCAGATCACCGGCTACAGCGACATCGAGGTCATCGGCAAGCCCATCTCCCTCCTCAACGGCCCCGCCACCGACGAGTCCGTCATCGAGGAAATGGTCAAGGACATCCAGTCCGGCCAACCCGCAGCCGGCGAAACCGTCGGCTACAAGAAGGACGGCGCCGAATTCATCATCGCCTGGAAAGCCTTCCCGGTGCACGGCCCTCACGGCGAGGTCTCGAACTACGTCGTCATCCAACGCGACGTCTCCCACATCCGCCGCCTCGAACAAGACCTCTTCCAGTCCCAGAAGATGGAAGCCGTCGGACGCCTCGCCGGAGGAATCGCCCACGACTTCAACAACATCCTCGCCGTCATCCTTTCCTTCTCCGATCTCGTCATCGACAAGATAGACGACGCCGACCCCAACAAGAAATTCATCTCCGAGATCCGCAAGGCCGCCGAACGCGCCGCCGACCTCACCCAACAGCTCCTCTCCTTCTCGCGCCGCAACAAGAACCTCAAGCCCGAGGTCCTCGACGCCATCAAGGTCACCCGCGACATGCAGAAGATCCTGCGTCGCCTCGTACCGGAAAACATCCAGTACAACCTCCGCTTCTCCGACACCCCCATTTGGGTCAACATCAACCGGACCGCCCTCGAGCAGATCCTCATCAACTTCACCACCAACGCCCGCGACGCCATGCCCGACGGCGGCCAGATGGAGCTCTCCATGGTCAGTTGCGAATCCGACCAAGCCGAAGTCCTCCTGCCCGACTACATGGACGCCAAGCCCTACCTCGTGCTCAGTTTCCAGGACACCGGCACCGGCATCGACCCCGAAACCCAAAAGCGGATCTTCGAGCCCTTCTTTACCACCAAGGAGCAAGGCAAAGGCACCGGCCTCGGGCTCGCCACCGTCTACGGCATCGTCAAGCAGGCCAACGGACACATCGAAGTCGCCTCCGAAAAAGGCAAAGGCACCCGCTTCCGCATCTTCCTCCCCATCGTCGCCAGCAAGAGCTCGGAGGACGAAAGCTCCGACGACGGCCTTCCGGAAAACTTCACCTCCAGCGAGCGCGAGTCCATCCTCGTAGTGGAAGACGACGAGACCATGTGCGACTGCATCTCCGGCCTCCTCGGACTCTACAACTACCAGGTGTACTCCACCAATTCCGCCGAGGACGCCCTCGACTTCTTCGAAGAGTCCCACGAGGACATCAAGCTCCTCATCACCGACCTCATTCTCCCCAAGATGCGCGGCTCCGAGCTGGCCGAGCGCCTCACCAAAAAGAACAAGGACATGAAGGTCATCGTCATGACCGGGTACTCCGAGGAGCTCCTCTCCCAGTTCGACATCCCCGAGGACGCCATCCTGCTGAAAAAGCCCTTCGCCCTCAAGGCAGCCCTCTCCGCCGTACAAAAGCTCCTCGCCTCCAACAAGGCCGAGTAGCGGCCGCGGTGCGATCAAAACTGCGTGCTGTATTCGCGAGGGTAGGGCTGTCTGGCCCAGACAGCCGCGTTGCAGGATCATTAATCCACGGCAGACTGGGCCAGTCCGCCCTACCCGGCACCGATTAAATCCCCATCTGCGCCAATCTGTGATCTGCGGTTAAAAAACAAGCCTTCACCCTCATTCATGTCTCCCTGATGTCTCCTCGGCATACAACTCCCACAGATTTCAAAGACCTCAGCGTACTCCGCGTCCTTGTAGGTTCCCCACCATTGATTTCCAGCTTTTTGAGCCCTTCCGAGAATGAGTCCATAACTCGTCGGAGGAAGGGCTCGAAAAGCCCTCTGCAAATGGCATTTTCAGAGGATGCCAGGATCGTTCGAACCGGCGGCCACCGGTCCGAACGCGTTTCGAGTGAGATCAATCTGCGTCCGGAGCCCTCATTGAGCGAGCTCAGCGCTGAGCAGCGATCCCTCGAAGCGACCTGGCTTGGATATCAAACAGTTGAAAGAGCCCGTCATCAAAGACGCGAGCTCACCTCTACAAGACAGATACAAGCCATGAATCCCACCGAATACGACATTATCGCAATCGACATATCGAAAGATACACTTGAAGCGCTCAGCGACAAGCGAAGTTTCAGCGTATCCAACAAAGCAGACGCCCTTAGCGAGCTGACCGACCACATCGCCACCTTCAAGACGCCCTTGGCCGTCTTCGAGGCGACCGGCGGATACGAGCGAATCCTCATGCAGCAACTCCTCGCCAAGGGCCTCCCCTTCGCCAGGGTCAACCCGGCTCGAGTGCGACACTACGCCAAGAGCGAGGGGGTCAAGGCAAAGACCGACCCCATCGACGCGCGCATGATTCGCAACTTCGCGAAAGAGAAGAACATACGACCCCAAACGCCTCCCTGCGAAAAACGCCAGCAGCTCGCCGCCCTGCTCGACCGCAGAAGCCATCTGAGCGAACAGCTAAGCCGCGAGAAAAACCGGCGGCAAAACAGCGATCCTCTCATCCACCCATCCATCGAGCGCATGATCGCGATCGTGCAGAACGAGCTTGAGACGATCGAAGAGGACATCAGGGAGCTCGTCCAAAGCGACGCGAAGATGCGCTCCCAGCAAGGCATCGCCCTCTCGGTCTGCGGCGTGGGCGAAGTCACGGCTTGGACCCTGCTCGCGCACCTCAGCGAGATCGAGTCCCTCAACAGGAACCAGATCGTCGCCTTGGCTGGAATCGCCCCCTTCAACGACGACAGCGGAAAGACCAAGAAGAAAAGACGCATCCAAGAGGGTAGAGCCAAAGTCAGACGGTGCCTCTACATGGCGACCAAAACTGCTGCGGTGCACAACGAAGTGATAAGACCTTACGTCCAGAAGCTCAGGGACAAGGGCAAGCCGTACAAGTGCGCCATCGTCGCTGGAATGAGGAAGATGCTCATACACATACAAAGCCTGTTCAAAAAACTTAACTTACAGCTTGCTCAGTGACACAGTTGCTC
>NZ_JACYFG010000040.1:300000-398107 GCF_014803405.1 Pelagicoccus enzymogenes | reverse complement strand
ATGCTGAGCTTTTCCTCCGCGGTTCGCATCTTCCTGGCGGTCGAGCCGGTGGACATGCGAAAGAGCTTCGACGGGCTCTACGCCGTCGCCGCCAACCAGCTCAAGGAAAACCCGCTGCAGGGCGGGATGTTCGTCTTCTCCAACAGGAGGCGCAACCGCCTGAAGATACTCTTCTTCGACGGCACCGGGCTTTGGGTGCTGGCCAAGCGTCTGGAGAAGGGCGGCTTCACCTGGCCCAGGCCCAGCGACGCCGCCAGCGGAAAGCTGCGGCTCAAGAGCGAGGCCTTGTCGATGCTGCTCGGCGGCATAGACCTCAAGGACGGGATGGCCAAGGCCTGGTACGAACGCTGAAGAAAATCGTTGATCCGGACCGCGTATCCTCTATCCAGATACGCGATGCCGCCGATAGAGGAAGTCCTAGCCGAGAACGCGACGCTTAAAGGCCGCGTAGCCGAGCTGGAGGCCCAGATCGCGTGGTTCCGCCGCCAGGTCTTCGCCGGAGGCAAGTCCGAGAAGGTCGACCTCAACCAACTCGACCTCCTGCTGGGCAAGCTCGAGGAAGCCAAGGCGGCCGAGCCGCCGCAGAAGGTGTCCTACGAGCGCAAGGCAAAGCCCTCGCGCAAGACTCGCGACGAGCTCTACGGCCACCTTCCGGTCCTCGAGGAGACGGTAGTCGAGCCCGATGAGGTGAAGGCGGAGCCTTCCAGCTACGAACGCATCGGCGAGGAGGAGACCTACGAGGTGAAGGTCGATCCGCCGAAGTTCTACCGCCGCCGCATCGTCCGCCCCAAGTATCGGAAAGTTGGAGACAAGTCCAAGGCGCCAGTCGTGGCCCCGGCCCCGCTTCGCGTTGTGGAAGGCCTGGCCTCGGCGGAGCTGCTCGCCTACGTCGTCGTCTCGAAGTTCCTCGACCACTTGCCGCTGTTCCGCCAATGCTCCATCTACAAGCGCCACGGCTTCGCCGTCAGCCGCCAGAACCTGGTCCGCTGGGTCGAGAAGGTCGCCGAATGGCTCAAGCCGATCTACAACCATATGCGCCTCGACCTTCTCGAGGGCGGATACGTCCAGGTGGACGAGACGCCGATAAAGTATCAGGATCCCGACTACGGGGAGAAGAGCACGAAAACCGGCTACCTTTGCGGCATGACCCGGCCGCTTGGCGACGTTTGGTACAAGTGGAGCGGCGGGCGCTGCCACGCCTCGGTCACCTCGCACCTGGAAGGCTTCGAGGGCGTGGTCCAGGCCGACATGTACGAGGCGTACCCGAAGCTGCAGAAGTCCAGCGAGGCGATCGAGCTGGCCGCTTGCTGGGCGCACGCCCGGCGCAAGTTCTTCGATGCCAAGGAGAGCTTCCCGCGCGAGTGCGGCGTCTACCTCAAGCTCGTCGCCAAGCTCTACGAGGTCGAAAGCGAGATCCGCGAGAACGGCCTCGACGCGGAAGCAGCCTTGGCCCTTCGCCTCAAGAGGTCCGCCAACGCTCACGCCCGCATCCGCCGCGTATTGGGAATCCTCAGACGTGGAGGCCTTCCGTCAAGCGGCTTGTCCAAGGCCTGCGACTACTCGCTCTCGCACTGGGGCTACCTCTCGACCTACCTGCGTCACGGCCACGTCGCGATCGACAACAACTGGATGGAGAACGCCATCCGGCCGACCGCGGTCGGCAAGAAGAACTGGCTCTTCGTAGGTCATCCCCAAGCCGGCGATCGCGCGGCGATCCTTTACTCGATCCTGATCTCCTGCCAACGCCTGGACATCCAGCCGCTTGAATATCTGCAAGACGTCCTGAGCCGGAACACCGGCATCATGCAGGAGCAAGAGCTCAGGGCTCTGACCCCGGCAAACTGGAAGAAGTCAAGACCAGCCTAAGGGGCAGATTTTGTACCGCTTACCTTCCTACGGATGGGTGACGAGTTTCATTTACACCACGCTACTAGCGTTTGCGGACGATGAAGGTTCTGCTTTCGAAATCGCTGCCGGCCGCTCCGTCTTCGACCGAGAGCAGGAGAGTCCCGCCATGGGCATTGATCGTTTTGGAAAGCGAGCGGAGCGAGATGGGGTTCATCTGCATGATTGGCGCGCCGGATCGTTTTTTCAGATAACAAGCGAGCCGGTGGCTGACGATTTTCCGTGGGATCCAACGGGCGAATCGACAGGTAGCCCGGTAAATGAGCTTGGGAAGGGAGGGCGAATCCCAGTTGAGCGGCTTGCCTTCCCAGAAGCTTTGCTGGGTCGACTTTTTCAAGCCGGTTACTTTCGTAATCGCTTGGAAGACGATGATTCCTCCCGGCTTGGTTACCCTGAGGAATTCTCCAATGTAGGCCTTGGCGATGCGCGTTGGTATGTGTTGCAGGACGATGAGGCTCAGGACGAAGTCCTGGGAATTCTCCTCGATAAATCGAAGGTCATTCCTCTCGGATTGGATGAGCTTGAGGTTCTCGGGGTTGAGGGGGCTCGAAGTCGCTCGCTTGATCATCTCCTTGGAGATGTCGATGCCGGTTACGGATTCGAAACGTTTACACAAGGCGAAGGACAAGCGACCGAGGCCGCAACCGAAGTCGAGAGCCGCGTTCGTGGCCAAGCTGATGCCTTGGGACTCGAGCAGCTTGAGAATCACTTCGACTTGCCGTTCTCCGGATGCGTAGAACTCGGATTCGTTCCACTCTTTGCCGGTGAGCACGGCTCCCATGGCGTCGCTTTGGGCGAGGCTGTCCCAGGAGGAGGAGACGTTTCTCAAGTCTTTCATATCAGGCGTCAGTGGATGCAAGCTCAGCGACTCGGAGTCACGCTTCAGCGGAATCTTGGCATCCATGAATTGAGGTTCTAGGCAAACGCGTCACTCGACAATAGCTTGGTAGACGAGGGCGCGGAGCTTGTCGTGGTCGTCGAGGCCGGTGGCGGGTCGCACTTGTGTGAAGTAAACCACTACAAGCTCTTCCTCCGGGTCGACCCAATAGGTTGAGTGGTAAGCGCCGCCCCAGCTGAACTCTCCGACGGATGCGGGAGCTCCGAAGCGGCCGACGTCTTCCATTATGCGGAAGCCGAGCCCGAATCCGACGCCTTTGGCCCAGGGAAATTCCACGCCTTCGGCGAGGTGGTTGACGGTCATCAGCTCGACGGACTTGGGAGAAAGGATGCGGGCGCCTTCGTATTCGCCGCCGTTGAGCAGCATTTGCAGGAAGATGGCGTAGTCGTTGGCGGTGGAGAGCAGGCCGGCTCCGCCGGAGAAGCTGACGCGAGGGCCGTTGAGGTAATGCCCTTGCGCGTTCATGGTGCCTTCTTCGGGTGAGCGTTGCACGCCGTTGTCAGGAGAATATGAATACACAGTGGAGAGGCGTTGAGCCTTATTGCGTGGCAAGTAGAAATGGGTGTCGTGCATCTCCAGCGGGTCGAGGATCTTTTGCTTAAGCAAGGCGTCCAGCGGCATGCCGGAGGCGACTTCGATGACGGCCCCGAGGATGTCGGTGTTGTAGCCGTAGACGTATTTTTCGCCCGGGTGGGAGTTGAAGGGGAGGGAGGCGAGTCGGCGCACGGTCTCGCGGATGGGCTCGTCGCGGTCGGCGAAGTACCAGCCGTCGATACCCGCTTCCTGCCAGAGCGGGTCGCTCTTTCGCCCGTATCCGATTCCTGAGGTGTGGGTGAGCAGGTCGCGAATGGTGATTTGGCGTTTGGCGGGAACGTTCACTTGCTCGCCGGCTTCGTTGGTTTCGGCCACGAGGGTGTTGGCGAATTCGGGCAAGTAGTCCGAAACGGGGTCGCCGATGAGCAGCTTGCCTTCCTCCTGCAGCATTAGGGTGGCGACGCTCACAATGGCCTTGGTTTGGGAGGCGATGCGGAAGATTGAGTTTTCGCTCATGGCTAGCTCGCTTGCCATATCCTGCTCGCCGTAGACGCCGAGGTGAGCCCGTTTGCCGTGTCGCGCCACGAGCACGACGGCTCCGGGCAGCTCTCCGTCGGCGACCATTTGCTCGAAGGCCGTATCCAATCTTTCAAGTCGCTCGCTCGACATGCCGAGGCGTTCCGGCTTGGCCGGGGCCAGGCGCTCGGCAGAGGCGAGGGAGAGGCTCAGGAAAAGGCCGAGGACGGCTAGGAGGGGCAAGGATCTCTGGGTCATGGCCATCCTTTTTGTGGCCTGGGAAACTGGCGGCAAGAGGATTGTTCGCTCTGTGAGCTGTCTCGCTGCCCTTCCGTCGAACTCTTCTTCGAAGGTTTAATTCCTTGGCGTTTGAGTACAAAAAAACCGCAGTTGCGATACTGCGGTTCTTTTCCCATTTATAAATGGTCGGGGTGAAAGGATTCGAACCTTCGACCTCCTGGTCCCAAACCAGGCGCTCTACCAGGCTAAGCTACACCCCGTAAAAAGGACGGCCAAAAGATTGCGAATCGAGGGTCCTGTCAAGAACAAGTTCTCTTTCTTTCGCCAAGTTTGTCGTTTCTGGGGGGAATGTCCCGAAATAGGCGTTGCGCCGCTCTGAGAATGCGCTTCTTGTTTGGGGGAAACCTGCCTTTCTTTGGGCCCTTTGATCCGGAAATAATGGAAAACATGTCTTCTTCTGAACTAGATTCGCCCTCTAAAACGCCGCTTTTCATCGGCATCGCTGCCGTGATCGTGGCTCTCGTAGGCCTCGGCGTTGGCTGGATGGGATTGTCCCGGGCTGCCGAACTGGAAAAGCAGATCACTCGTCTCGAGGAAGCGGCCAGCCAGGGTACGGGGCTCGAGGAGTCGTTGCAGGAAACCGCGGATCGCGTGGAAAGCCTCTCCACCGGCATGAACAATTTTTCCAAGAGCGTGAACGACGCGATTTCGGGGATTCGCTCGGACATGACCAAAGTACGCAGCGACATCCGCAAAAACTCGATGGATGCGTTGACGGCCCTTAAGATGGTCAAGGACCTTGAGGAGAAGGGCGTGCAAGTCGCGGTGGTTCCTACTGCTTCTAGCAGCAGTTCGAGCAGCTCGACCGATGCTGCGGCGAAGAAGACTCCGGACACGGCTCCGGGGACCTCGGGCGTCTACACGATCAAGAGCGGCGACACGCTGGGCAAGATCGCGGCGGCCTATAAGATTTCCTTGAGCCAATTGCAGGCGGCGAATCCGGGCATCGACCCGCGCCGCTTGCGCATCGGCCAGCAGGTTGCGATTCCCGCTCCGTCGAACTAGGGACGGCGTGGACCGTTGGGTTCGTCATTAGCGGTTTCAGCTTAGCGATGGCTACATCAGATGGGAAGGGTTCGTCGGAAGGCGAATCGCGGGTGCACGCTTGGGAGGTCCTAGGCGAAAAGGACTTGGTGAACTGTCCGATCTTCGACTTGGTTTCGCGTCGCTTGCGTCATCCGGCGCGAGGCTCGGAGGGCGAATTCTACGTTCTCAAAACGCGTGACTGGGTGAACGTGATTCCGGTGACGCCAGACTGCCAGATGGTTTTGGTGCGCCAGTACCGCTTCGGCATCGAGGAGCCTTCCTGGGAGATTCCGGGCGGGATCATGGATGATGGGGAAGATCCGGTGGTGGCGGCTGAGCGCGAGTTGCAGGAGGAGACGGGCTACGTGCCGCAGAGGAGTCGGGTCATCGGCAAGGTGGCGGCGAATCCGGCGATCTTGAACAACTACTGCCATTTCGTTTGGGCGGAGGCGGCGACCTTGCAGGGCGAGGTGGCTTGGGACGAGCACGAGGAGATCGAGACGCGGCTTTTTCCGGTGGACGAGGTCTATGCCATGGCCCATCGGGGCGAGATCAAGCACTCGCTGGTGGTTGCGGCCTTGTTCCAGTTCTATCCGGAGTGGCTCAAGATCAAGGCGCGGCGGCGGTGAGGCGTTTTCGTTTGGCGGATGCGAATGATCGCGTGACGAGCACGCTTCCGCAATCGTTTGTTTTGGGGAGGTAGGCGCTTTGGGCGTCTTCGGAGAAGCCGCGCCACCTTAAGGGGGCTGGGCTTTAGACGGCCGCGGAGCGGACGTCCCACCTATGCTTTGCTGGTCTCGGTCGGAACGGGGGCGTGCTTGAGGGTGAGTTTGACGGTGGCTCCGCCGCTGGGGTTGTTGAAGGCTTCTGCCGCTCCGCCGTGCAGGTCCATTACGAGCTTGGTGAGGGCGAGGTTTAGGCCGAGGGCTTGGTCTTGGCCGAGGTCCTCGCGTATGAAGATCTTGAAGAGGTTGCGCAGGACGGGTTCGGGGAAGCCGCCTCCTTGGTCCGAGACTTCGATGGAGAGTTGGTCGTCGCGGAAAGAGGTGCGGATCGTGATCTCCGAGCCTTGTGGCGAGTGGCGGGCGGCGTTGTGCAGGATTTCTCGCACGCAGATGCCGAGCAGTTGGGAGTCGGCGAGGGTATGGGTTTCGGCGCAGAGGTCGTAGACGATGCGTTGCTGGTTTCGCTCGAGCTCGGGCTCGATCTGCGCGACGGCCTGTTTGACGAGGTCGACGATTTGCGTTTCCTGGAGCTCGAGGGTGTAGCGTTTGGCCTTGAGGCTGGTGATCCGTTCCGCGAGGAGAAGGAATTGCTCGAGGCGGTTGGTGGAGGACTCGAGCACGTTGACGAGCTCCTTGTTTTGGGAGCTGGGGTCTCTTTCGGAGTTGATTTTGAGGAGCTGGGTGGCGCCTCTCAGCCCATTGAGCGGGGTGCGCATCTCGTGGCTGATGATCTTGAGGAAGTCGTACTTGAGCTGGTCGCTCTCGCGCAGGGAGACGTTGGCTTGCTCCAGGGCTTTGTTTTTCTCGGAGAGTTCGTCGTGCAGGGCCTGGTTCATCTTGCGCAGGCCGTAGACGTCGAGGGCTTGCTCGATGGTCTTCGCGAGCTTTTCGGTATCCCAGGGTTTGCGGACGTACTTGAAGATATTGGCTCGATTGACGGCGTTTTGGATGGCGTCGATATCGGAGTAGGCGGTGACGAGTATGCGGCAGGGGCCGGGGTTGATCTCGCAGACCCGTTCGAGGAATTCGACCCCGCTCATGCCGGGCATGCGCTGGTCGGAGAGCACGAGATCGACGTCTTCCGCTTCGAACAGCCGCAAGCCCTCCTCCGCGTTTTCAGCGAGGAGTATGTTGTAGTCGCGGCGGAAGGTGATGCGGAAGGCGTTGAGGTTTCCTTGTTCGTCGTCGACGTAGAGAATGGTGAATCGTTTATCCATGCCCGGCCTGGATGGCTTCTATGATGAGGGCCTTTAGATCGGCTTCCTCCCAAGGCTTCGAGATAAATTTGTAGAGTTTGTATTCGTCGAAGGCGAGGTCGATGTCCTTGGGTTGGGTGTATCCGGATAACATGACACGGCTGGGAGGAACCTCCGGATAGAGCTTTATGATGGCTTTCAGGAGCTCGACTCCGGACATGTCGGGCATCATCTGGTCGGTGATGAGCAGGTCGACCTTGTTGTCTTTGAGCAGCGCGACGGCCTCGTCGGAGTTGTTGGCGAGCAGGATGTTGAATTCGCGTCGGAAGGTGCTCTTGAAGACGCTGAGGTTGGCTTGCTCGTCGTCTACGTAGAGGATGGTGTAGCGTTGGTTGGCGGTTGCGTTCATGCTTTCGTTTGGGAGGCTCCCATGCGGGGGCGATGTTGCTCTTGTTCGATGGGAAGGGTGATGGTGAAGGCGCTGCCTTTTCCGGGCGCGGATTCGACTTCCAAGCTGCCGCGGTGGTCTTGGACAATAGAGTAAGTAATGGAGAGCCCGAGCCCGGTTCCTTTTCCGATTCCTTTCGTAGTGAAAAAGGGGTCGAAGACTTTCTCGCTAATGGTTTCGCTCATGCCGATGCCGTCGTCCGCGATGCGTATGGAGACGGTTTCCTGCTGCGCGCGGGTGACGATGCGTATGGTGCCTTTGTCGCCCCTGGCCTCGATGGCGTCGACGGCGTTGGCTATGAGGTTCATGAAGGCTTGGTTGAGCTTGCCGGGAATGCAGACGATGGCGGGAAGTTCGGGGGTGAAATCTCGGTGGATGGTGACGTGCGTTTTGTATTTGTTCTTCAGCAGCACGAGCACGCTTTCGATGTCTTCGTGCAGGTTGGTAGGGAGCCAGTCTTCCTTGCCGAGGCGGGAGAATTTGCTGAGTCCGGCTACGATTTCGGTGATGCGGGTGGCTCCGAGTTTTATGTGGGATAGGGTTTCTTCGAGGGCTTCGAAGGCTTCGTCGAAGCAAACTTCCTCGCGCTTGCGCTGCAGGGCGGCGATGGCGGCCGCTGGGTCTTTGGCCTGGGAGAGTTGCTGGAGTTGGGCGACGACCGCTTTCACGTCCTCGAAGTCCTTGCTCATGCTGTTGACTCCTGCGTAGACGAAGTTGATGGGGTTGTTGATCTCGTGGGCAATTCCAGCGGTGAGGACGCCGAGCGAGGCCATCTTCTCGGAGTGGACCAGTTGGGTCTGGGTTTGCTGTAGCAGGCTAAGGGCTTCCGCAAGTTCTCGCTTTTGTCGCACCAGCCGCTCGTTCTTCCGCTTCAATTCGTCGTGAGCTTTTCGAAGTTCGGTTATGTCGCGGCTGATGCCGACCATGCCGACTGGCTCGTTGGTCTGGGGGTCGAGGATAGGCGTCTTGGTGCTGCGGATGACCAAGGGGTTTCCTTCGAAGTCTCTATCGTGCTCTTCCTTAGTAATGCTGCGCTTGTCGCGGAACATGGCGGCTTCGTCGTTGAAGCGGGTTTGGGCTGCGTCCGGCTCGTAGAAGTCGAAGTCGGACTTTCCGACGACTTCTTCGATGCAATTGGCGTTGCGGCGGCGGTAAAAGGCCTTGTTTCCGTTGAGGTAGCGACTGTTGGTGTCCTTGAAGTAGATGGGGTCGGGGATGTTGTCGATTACGGTTTGGAGCTGCTCGCGCTCGAGCTCGACGAGTCTCTTCTGCTGTTGGATTTCGGAAAGGTCGCGACCGATTCCAGCGAGTCCGACGATGGCTCCTGACGGATCGTAAATAGGGGTCTTGGTGACCATGTAGGTGAAAGGCTCGCCTCGGGAGTCGACTCCGGTTTCCTCTTTGGAGGAGAGGGGGCAGCCCGTTTCGAAGAGTCGCCGTTCGTCGCCATGGTAGACCTCCGCCATTTCTTTGGGAAAATAGTCGGAGTCGGTTTTGCCGATAAGGTTTTCCGGAGATTCCTCTCCAAGCAGTTGGGCGGCGGCTTTGTTGGCGGCCACGAATCGATGTTGCAGGTCCTTGACGTAGACGACGTCGGGGAGGTGGTCGATAAGGCTGCGAAGCAAGATGCGCTCGTTTCGGTCGGCTCCGGGGATTGGCATTTCTGTGAGGGGCTGGCTTGAGGGGGTGTGGGCTTGTGAGCTGAATGCCGACGGCTATCCACAGGTTAGTGCAATTGTCCGTTCTCGCAAGGGCCAAGCCAAACTTGGCGAACTAGCCCAGAAGGAGAGTGAGGTCAGCTTATAACAGCAGTGTCTAGCAGTTCCGCTAATACTTAGAATGGCATTAGCTTATCTTTGTAGGTACGAAGAGCTTAGGAGGCATTCCTAATTGACCCAATAATGATAAGACATTACTCGTTGCGGCCTTCGCTAAGGGCGGTCCGTGCTCGGATTGTTCGTCACCGAAGTTTTGACTAGTTTACCGATGAATATCCTCAACGCCCTCTTCAAAACCTCGCTGGGCAAGAAAGTGATCATGGCGATCACTGGCTTGGTCCTTGTCGGGTTCGTAATTGGCCACCTGGTCGGCAATTTGCAGATCTTTTCTCCGCCGGAGAAGATCAATGCCTACGCGCATTTTTTGCAGTCTCTGGGTCCAGCCCTATGGGCGATCCGAGCGTTTTTGCTGCTGATGGTTGTCCTTCACATCTGGTCCGCCATTTCTCTCGTGTTGGAGAACAAGGCGGCTCGCGGAGCCAAGGGATACGCCTCGCAAAAGACGCTGCGGGCCTCTTTCGCTTCCCGGACGATGAAGTGGAGCGGCTTGATCGTTCTCGCTTTTATCATCTACCATATCCTGCACTTCACGGTGAAGAACACGCACGGCGAGGATTTCTACCCGATGACGACTTTGCATGGAGAGCAGGTGCCCGACGTGCATTCGATGATGGTCTACGGCTTTCAACAGCCGCTAGTGGCGATCTTCTACTTGATCGCTATCGCTTTGCTTAGCCTGCACCTTAGCCACGGTCTCTCCAGCATGTTCCAGTCAGTCGGTTTGCGCACGCGGACTTGGTCGGGATGTCTGAACAAGATTTCGATTGTCGTTTGCATCCTCTACTTCCTCGGAAACGCGGCCATCGTGGGAGCCTGTTACACTGGCATGGTGAAGATCCAGAACCCCGAACTGCAGCAGCTTGCGATGGGCCAGGCTTGTCGAACGGACTGCGATGTCTGCGAAACCCGTCTCGCCTCCAACAACTAGATTTTCCCTCCGATGAAATTAGACTCAAAGATACCATCCGGCCCGCTCGAAGGAAAGTGGGAGAAACACATAATGGAGGGCAAGCTCGTCAACCCTGCCAACAAGCGGAAGTACGACATTATCATCGTCGGCTCCGGTTTGGCAGGTTCCTCGGCTGCAGCGACGCTCGGCGAACTTGGCTACAAGGTGAAGTGCTTCACTTTCCACGACAGCCCGCGCCGCGCTCACTCCATCGCCGCCCAAGGTGGCATCAACGCTGCCAAGAACTATCAGAACGATGGCGACAGCGTGTATCGACTTTTCTATGACACGATCAAGGGGGGAGACTTCCGTTCCCGCGAGGCCAACGTGTACCGTCTGGCCCAAGTCAGCGCCAACATCATTGACCAGTGCGCTGCTCAGGGCGTGCCTTTCGCTCGCGAGTACGGCGGTTTGCTCGCCAACCGCTCCTTTGGTGGAGCTCAGGTGTCTCGTACCTTCTACGCTCGCGGCCAAACCGGCCAGCAGCTCTTGCTCGGCGCCTACTCGGCCCTGAGCCGCCAAGTTGGACTCGGTACGGTCGAGTTGTGCGCCAACGAGGAAATGTTGGAGCTAGTAGTTGTCGATGGACACGCTAAGGGCATCATCACCCGTAATTTGAACACCGGTGAGATCTCCCGCCACTCCGCTCATGCGGTGGTGCTCGGAACGGGCGGATACGGAAACGTATTCAACCTCTCCACCTACGCTCGCCAGTCGAACGTCACGGCTGCATGGCGCGCTCACCGCAAGGGAGCCGCCTTTGCGAATCCCTGTTACACGCAGATTCACCCGACCTGTATTCCGGTGTCCGGCGACTATCAGTCCAAGCTCACGCTCATGTCGGAGTCGCTTCGCAACGATGGTCGTATTTGGGCTCCCAAGAAGAAGGGCGACAAGCGTCCGCCGAGTCAGATTCCAGAAGACGAACGCGACTACTATCTCGAGCGCAAGTATCCAAGTTTTGGTAACTTGGCTCCGCGCGACATCTCCTCGCGTGCTGCTAAGGAAGCGTGCGACGACGGTCGCGGCGTAGGCGAAACGGGACTTGGGGTGTATCTAGATTTCAGTGACGCCATCAAGCGTCTAGGAGCTGATACGATCAAAGAGCGCTACGGAAACCTTTTCGACATCTACAAGGAGATCACCGACGAGAGTGCGTACGAGGTGCCGATGCGTATCTACCCTGCGGTCCACTACACCATGGGCGGACTCTGGGTTGACTACAATTTGATGAGCAACCTCGAAGGCCTCTTCGTGATGGGTGAAGCAAACTTCTCCGATCACGGCGCAAATCGTCTTGGAGCTTCCGCTCTCATGCAGGGACTTGCGGACGGGTACTTCGTTCTCCCGTATACGATTCCTCACTACCTCGCAAACTTGACAGCCTCCTCGGCTCCATCGACGGATGATCAGGAGTTCGTCAAGGCTGAGGAAGCGGTGAAGGAACGTACTGAGAAGTTGCTGGCCAACAACGGCAAGCAATCGGTTAAGAGCTTCCACAAGCGCCTCGGCAACATCATGTGGGATCACTGCGGCATGGCCCGCACCAAGGAAAAGCTCGAAGAAGCGATCAAGCTCATTCCCGAACTCCGCAAGGAATTCTGGGCAGACGTGCGCGTTCCGGGCGAAGGCAAGGAGCTCAACCAGTCGCTAGAAAGCGCAGGCCGGGTAGGCGACTTCCTCGAGCTCGGCGAGCTGATGTGTCGCGACGCTCTCACTCGCGAAGAGTCGTGCGGTGGTCATTTCCGAGAGGAGCACCAGTACGAGGACGGCGAGGCCAAGCGTGACGACGAAAATTTCGCTCACGTGGCTGCTTGGGAATACAAGGGAGAGGACCAGGAGCCGGTCCGCCACACCGAGCAGCTCGTGTACGAGTCGGTCAAGTTCGCTACTCGCAGCTATAAGTAAGAAGCCAGCTAACAAAAAAGGAATTACTACCATGAACGTTAAACTACGCGTCTGGCGTCAGAAAAATAGCGAGACTGAAGGTCGCTTCGAAACTTACGAAGCCAAGAACCTCAACCCCAACATGTCCTTCTTGGAGATGATGGACGTGGTGAACGAGGACCTCACCGATGCGGGCGACGAGCCGATCGCATTCGCCCACGACTGCCGCGAAGGCATTTGCGGTACCTGTTCGTGCATGATCGACGGCAAGCCGCATGGCCCCGAAAGTGGGGTGGCGACCTGCCAAACCTACATGCGTACCTTCAAGGATGGGGATACCATAACGGTCGAGCCTTTCCGAGCGAAGGCGTTTCCCATCGTCAAGGACTTGGTCACCGACAGAGCGGCCTTCGACAAGATCCAGCAAGCGGGAGGATTCATCACCGTTCGTACCGGCGCGGCTCCTGATGCGAATTCCATTCCAATCGGCAAGGAAATCGCGGATCTCGCCATGGACGCGGCGGCCTGTATTGGCTGTGGCGCGTGCGTTGCCGCATGTAAGAATGCCTCCGCTATGCTCTTTGTATCCGCAAAAGCAGGACAGCTCAATCTCCTTCCGCAAGGTCAGCCTGAGAAGGACACCCGTGTCCTTAAGATGGTTGCAGCGATGGACGAGGCAGGTTTCGGAAACTGCACCAATCAGTACGAATGTTCCGCGGCTTGCCCGAAGCTTATTTCGGAGGAATTCATCTCCAAGCTGAATCGCGACTTCGTGGGGGCGACTCTGAGAAGCGCTGTCAAGGCGAAGCCACTCTGATCGAATCTCCGTATTCGGAAAACACTTTCAAGGCCGCGACTTTCCAGTCGCGGCCTTTTTTTTATCAACAATAGCGGGAGAAGGCTTCAGGTTAGGTGTTTGTCTTCACCATGGGAAGCGGACTTGTGCCGCTAGGGGATCGCTTGCTCTTTGCCAGCGTGCATGGGCGGAAGCGCGCCCCGCAAAGCGAACCGGATTAACCCCGTCCCTCTCGGGTCAGCGAGTGGCGATGTCCTACGGAATTGCCGTCGTCGCTTTTCGCTGAGCCAGCAGTGGTCAGACCACTGGGCGGAGTGGTCAGACCACTGGCCCCGCGGCATTGAGGGGAAATTGTGGGAAGGGGTGGGCTGTTTTTTGGTGTAACAGCTTTTTGGACACTGCAACACCTACCCCTTCCTGATGAGCCCGAATACGTATGCCCGCTTCTTCCAATTCGCTGCTTTGGCGGCGACTTCAATCTTGTTGGTCGCCTGCGAAACGACTGGCGCTGCCGGAGGGAGGGCGCTTGCGGAGCCGGTCGAACTGCGCAAGGGCATGGCGGCGGTAGATCTTTTGGCGGCCTTGGGAGAGCCTGACGAAATTCGTCCGGCGACTCCGCCGGTGGAGGGGACCGAGATTTGGGTTTACCGGAAAGTGAACGAAAACGTTTCTCTCGTGGTGAGCGGTACCGTTGAAACGCCGGGTATGGAAGTGGGTGGGGTTCAGATGGCGATCACCGACAACGTCTATACGCCGGCCACGGAACGGTCGGTGGAGGAAACCCTGTTCCTTATCGTAGATGGCGTGATGACCGCTTGGAAGGTCAGGCGTGAAAACATGGAGCGCCTGAATTAGGGGCGGATGGGTAGGGACGCCTAGAACAATTCGAGCGCTTCGGCGCTTTCGTAGGCGATCCAGCCGCAGGCGATGAGGAAGCTCCAGATCGCGGCGATGGCGACCAGCTTCTTGAAGCGCTTGGTCTTGTCGTGCCGAGCAAGCGCCCGTTTGCGGAAACCGCTTTGCTGGAGGAAGCTTACGAACTGCGCGTTTTTGACGCCTTCCTTCTCCTCGTGCCGACGCAGCATAGCGTCCACCCGAACGGGAGAACGTCTAAGTCGAGTCTTGAGGTATTGCAGCATTTCGTGGATTTCCAATTTTACGTATGCTTTAAAAGACGACGGAGGAGAACAAGCGTTCAACAGAAATCAGCAAATAGGCGCTAATACATGGATGTTTCTGCAGTTTTTTACGAGCGGGGCCCAATTGCTTATCGCTCAACTCGTTGTTGCTATGAGGCCCGACTCGGGTAGAACGCGATTGAGTATGTGCGAATCCCTCAAAATTACAGTCTGTGGAGCGGGAGCGTGGGGCACGGCCATGGCTTTGCACTGCGAGCGCCAAGGCTTGGATACCACCTTGTTGGCCCGCAGGACGGAGCAAGCTCGGTCCATGGCGGCCGAACGCGAAAACAAGGACTACCTGCCCGGTTACGCTTTTGGTCCAGGGCTGAAGGTGAGCGACGACTTGGCTGCAGCTCTGAGTGGCGCGGATGTTATTTTCATGGGCGTTCCCTCCTACGCGCTGCGAGACTGGTGTCGGCGTATCGCTCGGCTCGATACGGGGGTGCTCAAGCCGTCGGCGCTTTTCGTGAGCCTTGCCAAAGGCTTGGAGCTGGAGACGCAGAAGACGCCTTGCGAGATCATCAAGGACGAGCTGCCGACTGCGATTGTGGGGAGCTTGTCGGGGCCGACCTTCGCCGGCGAAGTTGCAGCGGGCAAGCCGACGGCGATGACCCTGGCTTTCGGTGACTGCCTCGAAGGGCAGATCGAGAGCTTGCAGAATGCCGTCAGCGGTCCGAACCTCCGCGTTTACGCCAGCCGTGACCTGAGAGGGGTAGAGCTGGGCGGTTGCCTCAAGAATGTCTACGCGGTGGCCGCAGGCTGCTGCCAAGGCTTGCGGCTGGGCGACAACGCCTTGGCCTCCTTGCTTACTCGGGCTGTTGCGGAGATGGTGCGAGTGGGGCAGGCTCTCGGGGCGAGCCTGGAAACGTTCTATGGGTTGAGCGGATTTGGTGATCTCGTCGCGACTTGCCATGGAGATTGGAGTCGTAACAGGACCTTCGGAGAGGAGTTGGCGAGCGGTCGGACTGCGGCGGAAATCATCGAGTCGCAGAAGACGGCGGTGGAGGGCTACCGTACGGCGAGCGCTTTCCATTCCATTTGCCGTCGGGATGGCATCGACGCCCCTATCCTGGACCAGGTTTACCAGATATGTTACGAGGCCAAGCCTCCGATGAAGGCGTTGGCCGATTTGATGAGTCGAGATCTAAAGAAAGAGTAACGCATTCCTAGCTCAGAGAGGCAGAGCTGTCCTAAGTTGAAGGGGTGGCAGCATCCTCGGTTTAGCTTTTTGGAAGAATGCTTCAGATTGCTGCCTTAGAGAGACCGTCATGAAACAAAACAGATCGCCCCTAAACCTTCCTATCTCGAACCTGCTGCTCGCAGGCGCACTGGCTTTGGCCGCCCTCATGTTGGCGGGCTGCGAAACGACGGGAGCCGACTCCACGGAGGTCGCTGTTCCGCAGACCGTTACCAAAGGGATGACGAAGTCGGAGGTTGTTGCCATCCTCGGCGAGCCGCTGGCGGTTGAGGAAGTGGTGCAGCAAGGAGTTACGGCCGAGATATGGCGCTATGAAAAGGAGGTTTTGCTCAGCTCTACCATCGAATCTGACGGTGAGGAGGAACGCTCTTACATTGACCACAAAACGGGCGAGGTCGTCATCGTCAGGGAGCCGATCTATCGCAACGAGCGGGTCAAAGGGACCGTGTCCGCAGAGATTCTCATCATCGACGGGAAGGTGGTCGCCTTCAAGGAAACCCAAGGCGGCCCTGAGTTTGAGGTGGGCGCGGGGCGTTGAAGTCGGCGGTGTTGGCTCGCTATTTCGGAATGAGCCGCTAGGCCATTCTTCGTGCCTGAATCCTCTCCTAAGCGTATTTGGTCCTGGGCTTGTTTCGACTTCGCCAACTCGGCTTTCGGAACGCTGGTCCTGACTTTTGTATTCAATACCTACTTCACTACGGTCATCGCTCCGGACAAAAACGTGGGCACGACCTTGTGGGGGAACACGGTGGCGATCGCCTCGGTGGTGATCGCTCTCTTGTCGCCTATGCTGGGAGCGGCCGCGGACGCCTTTGGCTGGAAGAAGCGTTTCCTGGCGGTATCGACGATCCTGGCCTGTGTCGCGATTGGGGCTCTCTATTTCCCCATGAAGGGAGACGTCATGCTGGGCTTGGCGCTCTTTGCCGTGGCCTTGATCGCGACCGAGCTTTCTATCGTTTTCAACAACGCCTTCCTGCCGGAGATCGCCCCCAAGGAGAAGCACGGGAAAGTGTCGGGGCAAGCGTTCGCTCTTGGCTACGCGGGCGGTTTGATTTGCTTGTTCATCGCCTTGGCGGGCTTCTTGTCGGAGAGCTCCGATCCTTGGTTTGGCCTGAGCAAGGAAGGGCAGCAAAACGTGCGGGCGACCAACGTGCTGGTCGCGATTTGGTTCGCCGTGTTTAGTATTCCAATACTGCTTTGGGTTAAGGAGAAAAAGGCGCCGCAGCATTCCGAGGGGTTCTTTAAGGTCGCTCGTTTGTCGTTCAGTCGACTGGTGGATACCTTTCACCACATTCGCCAGTATCGGCAGCTCTTTTGGATGCTGGTGGCCCGTCTCTTCTACAATGACGGCCTTGTCGCCATCTTCTCGTTCGGAGGCATCTACGCGACCATCGTATTTGGATTCACCTTCCAGGATCTGATGGTCTTCGGGATCGCCTTGAACGTTTGCTCGGGACTGGGCTCTTTGGTTTTCAGTTTCGTCGAAGACAAGATCGGCAGCAGGGCGACGATTGTGATCTCGCTGATTGGCCTGGTGCTGCCGACAACTGCAGCGCTTTTCATTTCAACCAAGACTGAGTTTTGGGTGTGCGCTGTGGTGATCGGGCTCTTTCTGGGGCCTAACCAATCCGCGAGCCGCGCCTACCTGAGTCGCTTGACGCCGGAGGACAAGGCGAACGAGTTTTTTGGATTCTTTGCCTTCTCTGGCAAGGCGACGGCGTTTTTGGGACCTTTGCTCTATGGTCAATTGGTGGGGATTTTCGAGTCGCAGCGCGCGGGCATGGCCGTGATTCCTGCTCTGATGATTATCGGCATGCTCATCTTCTTGGCCAAGACGCGCAAGATTCCGGCTAAGCAAGGCGGTCCAAAGGATTAGATCCAGAGATGGGCCTCGCTTGGAAATGTTACGGCTTGTCCGTCCTGTCGGTGGTGGCGGGCTCTCTCTTGGCAGCGCGGGTGTATCCAGAGGGATTTGATTGGGCCTACCAAGTGATGTCGGCCTTGGCCTCCCAGAAGCACAATCCCGAGGGGGGCGCTTGGTTTGCGGGAGGCTTGGCGTTGGGAATGGCGCTGTTGTTTCCCTTGGCGTATCGATTTTTCAACGACGCTGCGGGGAGGTCGAAACGGGAACGCCTGGGGGCGGTCTTGGTTTTCGTCGGCTTGCTCTTTGGTGTAGGCGTGGGGGTGGAGCGTCTTTTGTTTTTTCATCTGTCAGACGTGATCGACAAAGCGCACGAGTTGCTCGCCTTGCTTTCGTTCTTGTCCTTGTTCGTCGGCTTGCTGCTGCTGGCCACTTCCCGCGGGCGTCGAGCGGGGGCGCGTATTTGGCCCTCGCTAGTGGTGGTTTTGCCTTTGCTGGCGATAGGCGCTAGCCAGCTTGCGGTTTACTTGGACCAGAGAGACCTTGGTTGGGTGGGGACGGACTGGCGCGAAATGGGCGTACCCTTGTGGTACAGCTTCGCTTTTTGGCAATGGCTGGCCGCTGGGTCGCTTTGGGCTAGCATGGGCTTGCTGCTTGGCTGTCGGACTCGAGTCGGCGAGTCGGCCTGAGTGGAGCTCTTAGCTTTGTGAATCGGGATCGTCGGTGAGGATTCCCATCTCGCGAGCTCGCTTCTCCCAGCGTTCGCGGGCAAGTACGCGCATGTCGGTTTCCGAGTCGGATTCGTCTACGATCTCCAAGCCGATCAAGGTTTCTATGAGGTCTTCCATGGTGACCAAGCCGCTCGTGCCGCCATACTCGTCGACAACGATGGCGATGTGCTCGTGGCTGCGCAGCAGCTCGTCGAAGAGCTTGGCCAAGGTGTCGAATTCCGAAACGAGGCGAATGGGACGCTTCAGTTCGCCGGCGGTTACCTTGGGCTTGTCGTTGGCGACGGAGCGCAGGAGGTCCGTCTTGATGACGTAGCCGGTTATGTTGTCCTTATTCTCCGAATACACGGGGATGCGGGTGAAGCGCATGACGTCGGCCATCGAGACGGCAGTGCCGGAGGTGGTATCCTCGGCGAGGCTGCCCAGAACGGTACGCGGGGTCATGATGTTTTCGACCCTCAGGTCGCGGAAGCGGATGAGGTTGCGGATCATCTTCGATTCTCGTTCGGCGAGAACACCTTCCGACTTGCCGATTTGGGCGAGCGATACGATCTCGTCGCGGCTCACGCTGGCGTGCGGCTTGCCTTTTGACTGGAGCAAGGAGGTGATGCGCTTGGAGATTGCGACAATGGGGTAGGTTCCGATGACGATGGCGTGGCAAGCGTAGGTGGTTGCCGGCGCGAGCGCTCTCCAGTTCTGGGCGCCGAGCGTTTTGGGGATGATTTCGGAGAGGAGAAGGATCAGCAGGGTGAGGACTGCGGAGATGATGCCGAAGTAGGCTTCCCCGAAGACGGCGACGGCTTGGGAGCCGACGCCGGCGGCGCCGACGGTGTGGGCGATGGTGTTGAGGGTGAGAATGGCAGCGAGCGACTGGTCGATGTCCTTCTTGAGCAGGGCGAGGCGCTTGCCGAAGCGGGCTCCACTTTTCTCGGCTTGCCGCACGAAGGACGGCGGCATGGAGAGGATTGCCGCTTCGAGGATGGAGCAGAGAAAGGAGACGCCGAGGGCGAGCAGGAGATAGGCGATGAGCGCGATAACAATGGATTCGGTAGCTTGAGGGCTCTCGCTCGAGTCGCAATGTAAAGCGTAGCGGAAGGGAGGGGGCTCAATTCTAGCGTTGCTGCTTGTCGTTTGTGCCGAGTAGCTTACGTCCGTGTTGAAAGTGGATTCGAATTGGAGCCGGCCCTGCGTCCTGATCGTCGAGGACGAGCCAAGCATTGCGGATAACATTCGCTTTGGCTTGGGCAAGGAGGGCTTTGAGAGCGAGTGGGTGACTACGGGGGGCGAGGGCTTGCAGAAGATTTCCGAGAAGGAGTACGCACTTGTCGTTTTGGACGTGGGCCTGCCGGATACGACGGGCTTCGAGGTGTGCAAGCAGATCCGAGCCGTGTCGCAGGTCCCCATTGTCTTTTTGACGGCTCGCAACGAGGAAATCGACCGTATCCTCGGCTTGGAGATCGGTGGGGACGACTATGTGTGCAAGCCGTTCAGCGTGCGGGAGCTCGTGGCGCGGGTGCGGGTGATCTTGAAGCGCGGTCGTCTTGAGGAGCGGGGCGAGGAAGGTAGCGAAAGCGTTTTTGGGCCTTTCTCGCTCGATGGAGAGCGTTATCAGATCTCGTTGGCGGAACGTTTGCTGAGCTTGACGCGGTATGAGTTCCGCATGCTCAAGGTTTTTCTGGAGCGACCGGGACGAGTGCTCACGCGCGAGCAGCTAATGTATCAGGTTTGGGAGGAGCCGGAGGCAAGCGGCGAGCGAACGGTGGACGCCCACGTCAAGTCGATCCGAGCCAAGTTGCGCGAGGTGTCGCCAGGTGTTGAATACATCCAAACGCATCGGGGGATCGGCTACTCGATGCAGTATTAAGCGAGGATCGGGTATGAGGGTGAAACGCGTGTATGGTTCTGTATATGTGGGAGCGTGCTTGTCACGCGAATCGAGGGAATCGTTGTTGGGTATTCGCGTGACAAGCACACTTCCACGATTTCGAGTTACCAGATGAAATCGCTTTGGCAGGTATTGACGAATCCGGATATGCGGGGGCCGCGTTGGCTGCGGCTGCCCAAGCGGCTGATTTCGATTCGAGCCAGTATATTGCTGGTCTACTTGCTGGTGGTCGGAGGCGGTTTCTATGCGATCATGTCGACGATGACCCAAGAGATCCAGCCGCGTTACCTGGAGTCGATGGAGGAGTCGCTGGTGGATACGGCGAATATTCTGGCTGCCCAATTGGAATACTCGGCGGAGCGCGAAGGCTACTCTTCGGATACCATCGAGCAAATTTTTCGGCGTGCCTATGAGCGGAGGTTTGAGGCTCAGATCTACTCCTTGCAAAAAGAGTCGGTGGATCTGGAGGTGTACCTGACGGATGCCAAGGGAATCGTATTGTTCGATTCGTCGGACCGGTCCAACGAGGGGCAGGACTTCTCGAAGTGGATTGACGTTTCCCGCACCTTGAAGGGCCAGTATGGGGCGCGGGCGACATGGACGTCTCGCGATGGAGAGAAAGCCCTTATTCTCTATGTTGCGGCTCCGGTTCGGATTGACGGACGTATTCAAGGTGTGGTGACAGTCGGGAAGCCAACTTCTTACGTGAACGAGCTGATCGCGAGAGCGGAGAATCGATTCGAGTTGTACGTAGTCGTTGCGGGAGTGGCGGTTTTGCTCTTAGGCGCCTTGCTTTCGCTTTGGTTGACCCAACCGATCAAGCGGCTCATCGCTTATGCGAATGCCTTGCGGGATGGGCGGAACGCGAGCTATCCGCGTCTCTTTGGCATAGAGGCGAACGAGCTGGGGCGAGCGTTCGAGGAAATGCGCTTGGCCTTGGAGGGCAAGCAGTACGTTGAACGCTACGTGCAGAGCTTGACGCATCAGTTGAAGTCGCCGATTTCGGGCATCAGCGGAGCTGCGGAGCTGCTGGAAGGCGACATGGAGGAAGCGGAGCGGCGCAAGTTTTTGGCGAACGTTCGCAAGGAGTCGGAGCGTTTGCGCAGGATCGTGGACCGGATGTTGGAACTGGCCTCCGTCGAGTCGCGCCGCGCTTTGCAGAACGTGGAAACGATCGACTTGTCAGCGCTGCTGAGTGAGATCGTCGAGGCATGGGAGGCGAGCGCCCGAGCCGAAGGGATAGAAATTCGGATCGATGGAGCGAAGGCGGAGCCGATTCGGGGCGAGCGCTTTTTGGTGCGGCAGGCGATCCAGAATTTGTTGCAGAACGCGGTCGACTTCGCTCCGCGGGGATCGGTGGTGCTTGTTACGACCGAAGGGCGCGAGCTTAGGGTAGAGGACGAGGGGCCGGGGATTCCGGACTACGCCTTGGACAAGGTGACCGAACGTTTCTATTCTTTGGTGCGTCCCAAAACGGGGGAGAAGAGCAGCGGAGTCGGGCTGAGCTTCGTGAAGGAGATCATGGCCTTGCACGGTGGTGAACTGGAAGTGGGAAATCGCGAGGGCGGTGGCGCCTGCGCGATCTTGCGGTTCGGCAAGTGAATGGGGCCGGGCCTAGGAGTTTTCCTGCAACCAAGTGGCATAGCCGGCTTCGTCCAGTTCGCCCGCCGCGCGGGCGAGGGTACGGATGACGGACTCGGCTTCGGAGGCGCGGAAAGGAATGCCGTTGCGCTCTAGGAAAGCGACTGCAAGAACGAACCCAGCGCGTTTGTTGCCGTCGACGAAGGGGTGGTTTTTGATGACGCCGGAGGCGTAAGTTGCTGCCAGTTCCTGATGCCTAGGCTTTCCGTACGCGTACAACTGCTTTGGTTTTGCCAAGGCCGAATCCAGCATGTTTTCGTCTCTAATGCCTGAGCCACCACCGTAATCGGCGAGCAGCATTTCGTGTAGCGCTAGCACTTCTTCTCGGCTGAACCAATAGGGTTCCTTCACTTGGCTAGCTCTTTGAGGGTGTTGCGATAACGCCTACTGATGTCTTTGAAGAGCTCCATCGATTTGGCTAAATCTGGATCGCTGGCAACCACGCGGTAGCTGTCCTCCGGTCCCTCGGTGAGGTATAGCGACTGGCCTTCCTCTACCTTCAAGTGTTGCAGGGCTTCTTTCGGTAGGACAACGCCGTAGGAGTTGCCGATCTTGCGGATTTTGAGTTCGATAGGCATGTTGTCTGTAATAACGAATGTTATTACAGTGGATCAAGCGGGATGTTCACGTTTGGGATAGCGGTAGTGGTTCATTCCTCTTGTGAGATTTCACAAAGAGATCGTTTTCACTTCATGAAGAACGCGCAGAAGGCGGGTAGCTTCGGCGTCCAATGAACTGTTTTTCCACATTCTACCTGACGTCTCGCTTTCCTGTCCTTCATGGCTGTTTTGTAATTTGTTGTTTGCTGCTCTCGCTCGGTCGAGGCTTGAGCGCGGAGGAGACGGAGGTCCCGTACTTCTTGGTGAACGGCCAGTCGGCGTCCGTCGATCAACTGCCGCTCAAAAGCGTGGATGCGAGTATTGATATTGTGGGTACGATTGCTCAAGTCGAGCTGGTGCAGACCTATGCGAATGTAGGGTCTGAGGCAATTGAAGCGGTGTATGTTTTTCCCGGTTCTACCCGTTCGGCGGTTCACGCTCTGAGCATGCGGGTGGGTGACAGAGTGGTGGAGGCGGAAATTCAGGAGAAGGCCCAAGCTCGGAGAACTTACGAGGCCGCTAAGCAGGAGGGCAGGACGACGAGTTTGCTCGAGCAGCAACGTCCGAATGTTTTTAAGATGAATTTGGCCAACATCTTTCCAGGCGACGTGGTGGAGGTGAGCTTGAAGTACACGGAGTGGGTTCGCCGTGAGAAGAGCGAGTATTCGTTTGAGTTACCTCTGGTGGTGGGACCTCGCTTCGAGGAAGGGGACGCGGCGGAAGCGTGGGTTGAGAATCCTCATTTGCTCGATCGGGAAGCGGAGAAAGTGAGTTACGGAGTGCGCGCTCGCATTCTTTCTTCGGTTTCGATTGAAAAGGCGTTCTGCCCGTCCCACGAAGTGGAAATGTCATTTCTCGATTCGCGCACTGCGGAGCTCCGACTCGAGGGCGATGCGAGTACAGTTGGAAATCGAGATCTACGGCTTCAGTATCAAGTATCTGGCGACGCGGTCAAGTCGGGTGTTTGGGTGAGCGAAAGCGGTGGGGAAAGGTACTTCATGGCCAGCCTGGAGCCGCCCACAGGTGTAAAGCGGGAGCGGATTCCTCGGGAATACTTTTTCGTGATCGACGTATCTGGGTCGATGCATGGTTTTCCGCTCGATACTGCCAAGAAAATGATGGAGGCCTTGGTGGCGAGGCTAGATGACACGGATCGTTTCAATGTGCTCTTGTTTTCAGGGGAGTCGAAGGTTTATTCGCCGACTTCCGTTCCGGCAACGGTGGAGAATTTATTGGACGCGATTTCGTTTATCTATGAAACGCGAGGCAGCGGAGGGACGCGTTTGCTGCAAGCTCTGAACCGGGTTTACGAAACGCCGCGAGATCCAGCGTTTAGCCGGAACATAGTCGTATTGACGGATGGATACGTGACCGTCGAGGATCGGGTGTTTGACTTGATCCGATCACGTTTGGACGAGGCCAACGTTTTTGCATGCGGGATCGGTTCGGCTCCTAATCGGTTTCTGATCGAGGGGATGGCGAAGGTTGGACAAGGAATGCCGTTTTTCGTGGGAGAGCCAAGGGAATCGAGTCGGGTAGCGGATCGATTTTCTGAATACGTGAGCGAACCTGTGCTGACGCGCTTGGATGTCGTCTTCAGCGATATGGAAGTTTCTGAGGTCGAGCCGCTGGCCTTGCCGGATTTATTGGCTGAGCGACCGGTGTTGATCTTTGGCAAGTATACGGGTCATCTTGCAGGTGAAGTTGTGCTTTCAGGCCGGTCGGGTGATTCTGAATACGTGGCGGCTACACGTTTGTCCGAGGCGGTGAACCTGGCTGGGTCCCGTTCGCTGGAGTATGTGTGGGCTCGGGAACGCATCCGTCGCCTCTCGGACTACAACGGATTGTGGCCGAGCGAGGACAGGAGGACGGAAATCACTCGGCTGGGCCTGAAGCACTCATTGCTCACCAAGTATACTTCCTTCGTGGCGGTGGACAAGGTGGTGCGAAACGTGGAGACTGGAGGGCGCCTGCAGCAAGTGAAGCAGCCGATTCCAAGCCCGAAGGGGATGCATCCGACCATGGGCGGCGGATCTGTGCCGGTGACTCCAGAGCCTGAGATGTGGGCTTTGATGGGACTCGTTCTTGTCGCGATAACCTGGATACTGATACGTCGTGGATGCTAGGGGTGCGTTAGGTGGCAGTCCTTGGCTGCGATGTATCGGGAGGTTTCTTTCGTGGCGCGGACGAGGCGATGTTCGTTCCTTCAGGTTTTTGTGCAGCCTTGCCTTGCTTGTGGTTTGTTGGCCGACGGTGCGTTGGTATGCGGCTCGTATGGTGGACGGTTCGGACGAGCCTTGGGGCGTTTTAGCTTTGGGGGCGGCTGTCGGCTTTGCGTTCCTTGGACGTCGTCGCCCGGTGCCTTCGTGTCGATACGTGATGGCGGCTGGGTTCTTGCTCGTGCCGCTCGCGGCTCCGTTTTTAATGACTCCCTTGGTTTATGCTCTTTTTGTGTTCCTGGCAGTGGCGGCGCTTTGGGCGGATTCACGGATCTGGATCGGGCACGCAGGGTTGTTTGTGCTGGCATTGCCCTTGATCTCCTCGCTGCAGTTCTATGGCGGCTTTCCCTTACGTTGGCTAATTGGGAAGATGAGCGCTGCCGTATTGAGCTTTCTCGGTTGGGGAGTGGAGGCGCGAGGAACCGTGATGCATTGGCGCGGCGAGATGGTCGTGATCGATGCACCGTGTAGCGGGGTCCAGATGCTGTGGGGTTCCGCTTTTCTCGCTTGCGTGATGATTTGTATCCAGAAACCGAATCTGCGTGGCTCCGTTCTTTTGCTACAAGTGGCCAGTTTCAGCGCGTTTATCGGAAATGTTTTGAGGAACGTTTTGCTCTTTTTCGTGGAGTCGAAGCTTTGGGACCTTCCCGATTGGGGGCATGATGGGGTGGGGATGATTGTCTTTGCCCTGGTGCTGGCGGTAATTGTGGCTGCGGGAAGCCAGCTTCGGGCGAAAGTAGCATCGCCTCCTCGGGCGGTAGATCCGAGGCGCTCCGCAGTTTCCGCTTCTTGTCCTCTGTTCTTGTTTCTTGTCTTGGCCTTGCTGGTAGTGACCCGGCCGGATACTGTATCTGCTTTGCCGGAAGGTCGGGTTGTGCGCACGGATATTATGGATACGATTCGAAGCGAGTTGTTCGAGGAGGGCTGGGTTGCGTTTCCTCTCGACGAGCACTCCGCGGCGTACGCGAAAGGGTTTCCGGGGGCGATTGAATTGTTTGGCAAGGATGAGCGTCGCTTGGTGGTCAGGGTGATCGAGCGAGCGACGCGGAGGTATCACCTGTCGGCTGACTGTTATCGAGCGATTGGCTATGCGACGGAGCCAATGCCGCTTTTTCGCGAGGTGGATGGATCGATGTGGGGAAGGGTTTTGGCAAGCCGCGACGGAGAAAAAGTGGAGGTCAGGGAGCGAGTCGTCTCCTTGGATGGGCAGAGCTGGACGGATCCGTCCTCCTGGTTCTGGTCCGCGATGCTGGGACGATCGGAGGGGCCTTGGGTAGGGTACGCGGAGTCGGTACCCGTGGAAGGCTCTCAGGTTTTTTAGATGGTCCGCTGCAGGCGAGCTTCTAAAAAAGGATCGAATTGGTAGGGCCGTTGAGGGATTCTATTTGGCTTCCGATCTTGTCCTCACGCAGCGTGAGGGGGATCAGGTGGGGAAATTTCATGTAGGCGTGGGACTTGTCCTCGGACTGGTGGTCGCTCCAAGACAAGGTGAGACCGGAGGGGTGAATGAGGTTTGTCCAATCGGTTTCAAGATTTTCGAATTTGTGCTGGCACTCGATCCGTCCCAGGTAGCTGTATTGATTTTCTGATACGGTAAAGGGGATGCTTGCTTGGGCCTGTGGGTAGATGGCTGTCTTCTTCATCAAGGTTTGCAGGGTGACCTCGTAGCTGAAGAGTTCGTATTCGCCAGCTGGCAGGGGTTCCGCGAAAACGAAGCCCATGCCTTGTCTCACGTCGAAGTCTCGGTAGTAGCCGCCTTGGCTGGTGGAGACGAGGCCGACCTCGTAGGTTGTGAACGGGTCCCCGAGGGGACGGATTTTGAAGGTGTAGCTGTCGAAGCGCGGCACTACTTTTTCGCTGCCCGGCGGTTCAATTTCGCCAGCGAAGGTGAAGCTGAAAAGGACGTAGCCCTCGCCCGGTTTTGCGACTTTGGAAAGGGTGCGGGTTGAGATTCCGGAACTGGAGGTGGATTCGCAGCCGACGAGGCAAAAGATTGCGAGGGCGTAGAGGACGACTGTTATAGGTCTTCTTTTCATGACAGAGTTGGTGGGGTTATGGATTCGCCAGTCAGATTAGCTCATTTCTGTGGGGGTGAAATCTTAAAATTTCTGCGAGGCGATCGGTTCGGTGGCGTTGTAGGTTTGCTTTGAGCAGCGGCGCTTGACCTCTCGAGCTCAGCGGGGCAGTTTGTGGCTCCTGTCCTCCTCGATTGATGCCTGACGACTTCCCCCAACGCCTCATTGCTTGCTCGCATTGCGATTTGCCGATGGAGGTTCCAGCCTTAGAGCAAAGGCAGGCTGCTTGCTGCCCTCGCTGCGGAGCCGTGGTTGCCAAGCGCTTCCGTGGCGGATGGCGCCGAGTGGCTGCGTTTGCTACCATTTCCTTGGTGGCCTTGTTTATTGCCCTTGGATTCAGCTACCTGTCCCTAAGCGGTGGGGCTGGGGATTCTTCCGCATCGGTGGTGGGAGTGGCGTGGGCGATGATATTGGAGCGTCCGCTGCTGGGCAGTCTGGTGGGCTTGTTTTTCGTGGGAGTCCCAGCTTTGCAGTGCGTGGCTATCTTCGGACTATCAGTTGCCTTTCTGCGAGGCCAGCCGAGTTTGCGGTGGAGGCACGTGGCGGCTTTGATCGAGCGACTGGGACCTTGGTGCATGGCCGACGTCTTTTTGGTCGGCACTCTGGTCAGCCTGATCAAGATCGCCTCGCTGGCTGAGGTGACCTTTGGCGCCTCGTTCTGGGGATTCGTGTTTTTTGTCGTTTACCTTGTCGCCGCGTATTCGAGTTTGGATACGAAGCGAGTAATCTCTGATCTTCATCGCAATGCCGATTAGGAGCGTGGAAAAGGTGGTTTACCGAGCGGCGGACAGCGGGAGGTGTTTATGCGAGCGATGTGGCAGCTTGAACGAAGCAGGTGCGGGGAAATCGTGTGCGGTGTGCGCGTCTCCGCTCGCCGCTCGAAGACCTCACAGCTTGCAGCGCACGGTCGCTTGGTTGCTCACCGCAGTCGTGCTTTACGTGCCGGCCAACACGTTACCGATCATGACCACTCGATATCTGGGAGCTCCTACCGAGAGCACGATTGTCGGCGGCGTAATCCAGCTTTGGCATCACGAGTCGTATTTCCCAGCCAGTATCATCTTCTTGGCAAGCGTGGTGGTCCCGGTGGCAAAGATTCTTTCGCTCGCGTGGCTCTGTTGGATCAGCTCGTTTGGGTATCGTCAGAGCCGAGAGCAACACAGCAAGCTTTACGAATGGACTGAATTGCTCGGGCGTTGGTCGATGGTGGATGTTTGCGTCGTTGCGGTATTGGTTTCTTTGGTACAGTTCGGTTCGCTCTTAAGGATCGAATCGGGTGCAGCGGGGCTTGCGTTCGCGGGGGTGGTCATCAGTACCATGCTTGCGGCTCATGCGTTTGATCCGCGCTTGATTTGGGATGCGATCGCCAAGAGAAAATGCGAGGAGTCTAGAGATGGATAAGGCTGTAGTTACAAATCAACGACGAATCTCGTCGGTCTGGATCATCCCGGGGCTGGCGCTCTTGCTGGGGGCTTGGATGCTTTTCAATTCCATCGTCAATGCGGATCCCACGGTTACCATCCAGTTTGAAACGGCGGATGGGATCGAGGCGGGAAAGACGAAGATCAGGACGCGAAACATCGAGATCGGGCTTGTGGAGAGCGTGCAGCTCAGCGACGGGTTCGAGTCGGTCACGGTGACGGCTCGCATCAAGCGGAGTTCCGCGGCCTTGCTGACGGATGAAACGCAGTTTTGGGTTGCCCGTCCCCGTATTGGCCTAGGTGGGGTTTCCGGGGTGGGGACTCTGTTGTCGGGAGCGTACATTGTGCTGGAGCCGGGAAAGAGCGGGCGGCGGCGGATCGATTTCGTGGGCTTGGAGGCCCCTCCCATGACGCCACCGACGGCGGAGGGAGTGCGCTTGAGGCTCTACAGCGAGGATTCGGGAGCGATCAACTTGGGGGATCCCATTCTCTACCGCGGACGCAGGGTAGGGCAGGTCGATGCGGCGGAGTTCGAGATTGAGCGCAACCGGTTTCGCTACGACGTGTTTGTTGAGTCACCTTACGATTCTCTGATCACGGAGCCAACCCGCTTTTGGAAGGCGAGCGCGATCGAGATGAAGGCGGATGCCGATGGCTTTTCGATCAACGCAGATTCGCTGGAGTCGATCTTGGCGGGGGGTATCGCCTTTGACCTGCCGTCGGGAGCAGTGCCAGGCAAAAGCGTGGAGGATGGTGCGAGCTTCCTCCTCTACAGCAACCAGGAGGACATCGACCGTTTTCCTTACCATCACTACGCGGAGTACCTGCTTTTCTTCCATGACTCGGTGCGAGGACTGAAAACGGGGGCTCCGGTTGAGTATCGCGGCATTCAGGTAGGGCATGTGGTGGACGTGTCGTTCTCCTACTTTCGCGATCGGGATTTCTTCGGGGTGGACGAGGTTCCGGTGCCCGCCCTGATCCGCATTTATCCGGGGCACTTCCAGTTGGACGACTCGGAGGAAGGTTTGGCTAAGATGAAGGGCTTAGTGGAGCTGCACACGGCTTCTGGCCTGCGAGCTGCGTTGCATCGTGGAAGCCTGCTCACGGGCAACTTGTTTGTCAGCATCGATTTCTACCAGCAAAGCGACGAGCCGCTGGCGGAAGCTGCCCTGGATTGGGGCTATGACGTTTTTCCCACCCAATCTGTCGGATTGGAGCAAATCGAGCGGCGTGTCGTGGACATTTTGAATACAGTGGATGGCTTGCCCTTGGCTGCGTTGACGACGGAGGTGAGGGATGCGATTGCCCATGCCCGCAGCATGTTCGACAACTCCTCTGCCATGATCGAAGGCTTGGGTAGCCTCTTTTCCAGCGAGCAAACGCAGGGCCTTCCGGCTCGTTTCGAGACGACCTTGGAAGCGGTCGAAGCGGCAATGCGCGGAGTGGCTCCCGATTCGCCGGTTTACGAGGAGCTGGAGTCGAGCGTTCGCAAGCTGAACGCGGCGCTCTCGGACTTGCAGCGGCTCGCCCAGAAGTTGGAGCGACAGCCCAACGCGATTCTCTTCTCCAAACCTGCAAAAGCGGATCCAGAACCGAAGGCTAGCAAATGAAGTACCTTGAGAATACAGTCGGTTGCCGAAGCGTCATCGCGGGGCTCCTCGTTTTTGTCGGCATCGCTTTGAGTGCGTGCCAGTCTCGGCCGTCACCAGAGACTCACTACTACTTGCTGCAAGCATCAAACCACGAGGTGGGGCGGGGAATCGTGGAGATTGCAGAGGTGAAGATGCCGGCCTACCTGCAGGCTGCGAACCTCATGATGGCGGTATCCGATCTAGAGATACGTCCGGCCCAATATCATTTGTGGAGCGAGCCTTTGCAGGAGGGCGTACGTCGGGTCTTGGAAGCGGAACTCGTCGGCCAGCTGAAGTACGTGGACAAGGATGTATTGCCCATTCGCATCGATTTGGAAGTGGAGCTCTTTCACGTCACGCAATCGGGCGACGTGCTTCTGAAGGGCGGTTGGCGATTGCAAGGCGAGGATGGGCAGGGCCACCTCTTTTCCATCAAGACAGGGTTGGAGGGCAACGGTTACGCTGAAGCGGCCCGAGGACATGTGCGGGCGTTGGAGCTTTTGGCTAAGGCGATCGCTGCGGATCTGTAGTTGTTTCTTGGATTCTTTCGATTGGCATTTAGCCGCGCTCGGGCGGCTCCTCGGGCTCGGGAGAGCTCGTTTGGAGTTTCGTGTCTCCGATCGATTTCGAGGTGCCCACCAGTAGCAGGTGATCGCCGACTTTGAGAGGCTCTTCGGGAGAGGGGGGCACAGGGGCTTGCCCGTCGCGGCGCACGGCGACGACTTGGATGCCGAGGAGGCGAGGCCAGTTGAGTTTTCGGAGGGTGGAGCCTTCGGCGGCTGAGCCAGGTTCGACGATCACGGAGCCGAGGATGGCGTCGTTGAAGTCGATGCCGTCGTCCTCCAAGGCAGGAGATTCGGATAGGAACTGGCGGAGCCTTTGCAGTTCCTCTTGCGAGCCGGTGGCAAATATATGGTCGCCGGGAAAGAGGTGCGTATTTGGACCGATGGTAGGCAGATAATAGCCGTGGCGCTCGATGCTGACGATGGTGGCGCCGCAGCGTTTGCGGAGGCCAAGCTCGCCGATGCTCTTGCCGGATTGGGCCGACGCGCCGATGACCCAGTCTTCCAATCGCACGCCCCAATCTGAACCGACTTCCTGCAAGGATCGGGCTCCGCGTTCGGTGGGCGTTTCTTGGCTAACGGTGGTGTGCAGGGCGAATTCCGCGTCGCTTTGCAGGCGGACAAGCAGGCGCCAGCCGAAAAAGAGGGCAAGCATGACGGTGAGAGCGGTGCCGCCCAGCAGGTATGGCGTATCGAGGGAGAGGGGGAGGAAGTTGGCGATCCAGAGGGCAAGGCCGGTCAGTCCGAGGGCTCGAACCAGAACGATCACGGTTTGGCGGAAGGTCTTGCGGTTGCGTAGGCCGTGCGAGACGGATTCGCCGATGAGGGCGGCGATCGCGTTTACGTTGCGGAAGAGGGCTAGGGTCGGAGCCAAGATGAGCAGGGAGGCGGCGCTCCAATAGATCCAGCTGTGGTGGTTTTTCCATGCGGGGTTGTTTTGCTGGAGAGTGTTGGAGACGGGCTCGCTGAAAACGAGTAGTGCTGTAACGAATACAAGCCAGCCGCCGATTTGCCAGAGGCGCGGGCCTACGATACGCCAGAGTAGGCTTTGGTTTTGGCGTTGCCCAATCTTTTGCCAGAGTCGGCGATAGGCGGGGAGGAGGGGGAGCTTTCCGATGGGAATCAAGCGACTGATCTGGGAGCGCTTGGAAATCATGATAGGAGAGAGCACGGTGGTTGCGAAGGAGATGCCGACCGCTGCGATCTGGAAGTTTTCGCCGATGGCTCCGGCAGCGACACCCATGCCGGCGATGACGAAGGAGAATTCGCCCACGGGGGTGAGGGAGAGACCGGCTTTGAGCGCTTCTTCCGGCTCTTCCGCAACCAGGAGCAGGGAAAGGGTAGCCGCGAGCCAACGCAGCAGCAGGGCGAGTCCGAGGCCGAGGGCGATGAGTCCCAGGGCGGAGGGGAATTTGGTAATGTCGACCGCCATGCCGATCGCTACGAAGAAGACGGCAACGAACATGTCGCGAAGTCCGGAAAAGCTCTCGTTGAAGAGCCTGACCTTTGGCGTTTCGGCGATGATCATGCCGCAGAGAAAGGCGCCGAGCGCGAGCGAGTAGCCAGCGTAGAGGGTGAGGAAGGCCATGCTGAAGAGCAGGCCTAGGGCGACCAAGCTTTCTAGCTCGCGATTGGCTTCGCCTCCTTGGCTGAGGCGCCGCAAGAGCTTTGGCACGAGGATGAGGCCGGGAATGAGGATAAGGCTCGCGAAGCCCAACAGCATGCCGACTTTTCCCAGCATGGATCCCCAGTCGCTGCTAGCGGACGCGTCCAGGGAGGTGTAGGCTCCGAGGAATGCGAGCAAGACGATTGCCACCATGTCCTCGCAGAGGGTCATGCCGAGCGCCAGTTGACCGAAGCGGCGGTGAGTCAGGCCGTTCTCTTGTAGTGTCTTTCCAATGACAGCGGAGCTGCTAACCATGAGCATCGCCGCGAGAAACAGGCATTCCGCAGCGCTGAATCCGAGGCGCCCCCCTAGGAAGCGGGTGAGGGTGAGAACGAGGATGGCGGTGGAGAACGTAGCGAAGAGCACTCCGAGCCCCAGTTGCTTGAAGCGTTGCAAGCGGAATCCCAAGCCGATTGAAAACATGATGAAGACCAGACCGACTTGGGAGAGCAGTTGGATGCGTAGTCCGTCCGTGACGTAGGGGAAGGTAATTTGCGGGGTGCCTACGATGATGCCGGCGAGCAGGTAGCCGACGATGGAGGAAAGCCCGATCTTGCGGCAGACCCAACTCGCGAAGGCGGCGGACACGAGGACGACTGCGAAGTCTTGGATGAGGTAGATTGGGAGTTGGTTCGTCGTTTCCATGCGGAGGGTCTGTATCGGTACTTTGCTTTCGCTTCAACGAGCGTCAACGCATGAAGCGCTGCAAGCCGTGTCGTTTTACTGTTGGGGCTCGCTGCTTCCGCTGCCGTTTAGCTTTTGGTCGAGAAAGTCGACGATAGCGGGGGCCAAGCCCACTAGGCTGAAGGCGAGCCAGAGGGCGAAGCCAATGAGGAACCAAATGATAATGGCGCGGAAGTAGTTCTTCCGAGTGGGGTTGTCGCCGGCGAAGGCCCAGTAAAGGACCATGACCACGTTCACGATGGGGATCCATGTGATGAAGATGGCGAACAGCCAAAAGAGGGTGGAGGAGTGGCTTGAGGAATTGGCGGTGTTGGTCTTGCGGGCCATGTTTAGGGAGCTTTGGCGGTGATGACGGCTCGTTTGGGGGCGGGGTAGCCTTCGATGGTTTTTGTGGGATCCTTGGGGTCGAGGAAGTCGCTGAGCGATTCGAAGACCATCCATTCGGTCCCTCGTTGCTCTTCGGTAGTTGTGGTGGAAACGTCGATCACTTGGATGTCGCGATAGCGGCAGCGGGTGACCCATTGGACGAGGGTTTCGACCGTGGGAATAAACCAGACGTTTTTCATTTTGGCGTAGTACTGGTCCGGCACAAGGGAATGTCCCTTGGGTCCGTCCACCACGATGGTTTCGAGCACGAGTTCGCCCCCGGGCCGGAGGAAGTTGCGCAGTTCGTAGAGGTGGTCGAAAGGGGAGCGGCGATGGTAGAGTATCCCCATGCTGAATACGGTGTCGAAGGCGGGAAGCGCTGGAGGAAGGCCTTCGATGCCGAAGGGGAGAACCCAAACAGGGGGCTCTTGCAGGTACTTTCTCGCCGCGAGGTACTGCATGACGTAGAGCAGGAAGGGATCGGTCCCGAGCGCGAGCTTGGCGCCGGCTCCGGCCATGCGCCAGCAGTGGTAGCCGCTGCCGCATCCGATATCGAGAACGAGGCGGTCCGTAAGGTCGGAGATGCCTCCGATCAGGCGATCCCACTTCAGGTCGGAGCGCCATTCGGTGTCGACATGGGTGCCGAAGAAGTCGAAGGGACCTTTGCGCCAAGGACGGAAGTTGTGGAGGGTGTCGGGGAGGGCGGCTCGTTGAGCTGTATCGAGGTCTTGGGGACGGCCGATTTGGATGGCGGGTGAGGAGGCGAGATCGCGTGACGAGCACGCTCCTACATCGGGAAGCGAGTCGATGGCGTTGAGCCATTTGTCGAGGTGGCCGTTGTTGGACTGGAGGATTGCGGGTTCGACGGTTTGGCGAAGCGGCTCGATCCAGGGTTCCAGGTCCGTGTCAGCTAGGAGCTTGTAGAGATCTTCGTAGGTGGAAAGTGGCGGCTGCATCGTCGATTCAAAAACGCAATTGATGAAATGGAGGCGGGCCTCGCTTGAGGGTTTAGGGACGGCTTGTAGTGGCAGAAATCGAGTAAGGGCAATCCTTTGTTACCGATTTCGCCGCAACAGCTGCTTGGGCTCAGTCGTAAGCCTTGAGGAACCCTCCTACCTTCCTTCTTATGAAAGCTTCCGATCTGTTTGTCGCCTGCCTCGAATCCGAGGGAGTTGAGTATGTATTTGGAGTCCCGGGGGAGGAAAACATCGATTTTCTGGATTCCCTATCGCGCTCGCGAATCAAGTTCGTGCTCACCAGGCACGAGCAGTCGGCCGGCTTCATGGCGTCGACCTACGGACGGTTGACGGGGAAAACTGGGGTCTGTCTTTCCACGCTGGGGCCAGGTGCCACCAATCTGGTCACCGCCGGAGCGTATGCCCAGTTGGGGGCGATGCCTTTGCTGATGATCACCGGCCAAAAACCGATCAACAGCAGCAAGCAAGGCCAATTTCAGATTATCGACGTGGTGGACATGATGGCTCCCATCACTAAGCGAGCGAAACAGGTGGTGAGTGGCTCAGCCATACCCTCTCTTGTTCGCAACGCGTTCAGCTTGGCGGAAGAGGAGCGTCCAGGGGCGGTGCATCTGGAATTGCCGGAGGACGTGGCGCGCGAGGAGGTTGGCGAGGGGAAGCCGATCAAGGCGAGCGCCCGGCGTCGTCCGGTCGCGGAAGAGAAATCGATCCTTCAGGCGTGCGAGCTCCTGCGAAGCAGCCGTCGGCCCATCCTCCTTGTCGGTGCGGGGGCGAATCGGAAGCGAACCTCCAAGATGCTTCGAGCCTTCGCCGAAAAGCAAGGTATCCCATTTGTCACTACGCAGATGGGCAAGGGAGTGATAGACGAGCGGAGCGAGTTGTTTCTTGGGAATGCGGCGCTCTCGGACAACGACTTCCCGCACAGGGCTCTGGCGTGCTCGGATCTGATATTGAATGTGGGACACGATGTGGTGGAGAAGCCTCCTTTCTTCATGAACTCAGGGGAGCGGACAGTGATTCACGTCAATTTCGTGCCGGCCGAAACAGATCCCGTCTATTTCCCGCAAGCGGAGGTGATCGGGGACATCGCCAACAGTGTTTGGCAGATCAACGAGCGATTGGAGCCTCAATCGCACTGGGACTTCGACTTCGCGTTGCGGACCCGCGAGGCTGCGCGGCGGTACCGCGAACCGCTTGAGGCGGACGATCGGTTTCCAATGCTGCCGCAGCGCCTGGTCGCCCTGCTGCGGGAGGCAATGCCGCACGACGGTGTTTTGGCCTTGGACAACGGAGTCTACAAACTCTGGTTCGCTCGCGATTATCCGGCCGTGATGCCGAACACGGTGCTGCTCGACAACGCTTTGGCGAGCATGGGGGCGGGGTTGCCCTCTGCGATTGCGGCCAAGTTGGTTGACCCTGGCAAAAAGGTTGTCGCGGTGTGCGGGGACGGAGGGTTCATGATGAACTCTCAAGACTTGGAGACGGCGGTACGCCTCGAGCTGGATCTGGTGGTTTTGATATTGAACGACTCGGCCTACGGCATGATTCGCTGGAAGCAGGAAGACATGGGCTTCAAGGATTTCGGGCTGACTTTCGGCAATCCGGATTTTGTCTCCTACGCGGAGAGCTATGGGGCAAAGGGGCATCGGATCGAGGCAAGCGAGGATTTGCTGCCGCGATTGGAACGCTGTTTTGAAGAGGGCGGCGTTCACGTGGTGGACCTGCCGGTGGATTATTCGCTCAACGTGAAAACCCTCTTCGAGGAAATTCCCGAAGCGAGCAGGGAGGTCGGCTGAATACAGGTCGTTCAACATGTAAACGTATCCAAATATGAAACACGAACGGTTGAAGCAAAACTATCCTTTCTACCTAGCGAACGAGGCGAAGTCGCCCAATCAGGACTTGGAGGTGACCGACAAGTACTCTGGAAAGGTCGTCACGCGGGTAGCGATGGCGGGCGTGGACACTATCGAGTCTGCTATCGCGGCCGCAACGGACGCGGCCAAGCCGATGGCGCGGCTTGCCCCTTACCAGCGAAAGGCGATCCTCGAACACTGTGTCCGACGCTTCGAAGAGCGGGCGGAAGAACTCGCCGCCGTGCTTCGCATCGAGGCAGGCAAGCCCATCAAGGATAGTCGCGGCGAGGTGACGCGACTGATCGAGACTTTCCAAATAGCGGCGCATGAAGCGGTACGCGACCCCCAAGGCGAGGTTCTGAACCTCGAGCTGGGCGAGAGGACGAAGGGCTATCGCGGTATGTTTAAGCGGGTCCCTATAGGTCCTTGCTCCTTCATCTCTCCCTTCAACTTTCCGCTCAACTTGACGGCCCACAAGGTGGCTCCCGCAATCGCCGCGGGCTGCCCCTTCGTCCTGAAGCCGGCAAGTAGGACTCCCTTGGGAGCTTTGATCATAGGAGAGGTCCTGGCGGAAACGGAATTGCCCGAAGGTGCGTTTTCGATTCTGCCTTGCAAGCGGGAAGGGGCGGACCTCTTCACGGAGGACGAGCGTCTGAAGCTGTTGAGCTTCACCGGTTCGCCGGATGTCGGCTGGAAGCTTAAGTCCAAGGCTGGCAAAAAGAAGGTGATTCTCGAGCTTGGCGGCAATGCGGTGTGTATCGTCGACGATGGAGCGGACCTTGAGGATGCCGTGTCGCGGGTCGTCACGGGTGCCTTTTACCAGTCGGGCCAGAGCTGTATATCCGTACAGCGGATACTTGTGCATGAGTCGGTCGCGGATGCGTTTACTAAGAAGCTCGTCGCCGAAACGGAGAAGCTAAAAGCAGGTGACCCGGCGGATGAGGATGTCTTCGTGGGTCCGATCATATCGAAATCCGAAGCGGAGCGTATTGAAGAATGGATACGGAGAGCGAAGGAGGCTGGTGGAAAAATTCTGTGCGGCGGGGGGCGCAAGGATGCGGTGGTTGAGCCCACCTTGATGAGTGGAGTGCCCAAGGACCAACCCTTGCAGAGCGAGGAGGTCTTTGGCCCCGTCGCGGTCATTGATCGCTTTTCGCATTTCGACGAAGCGCTGGAGATGGCCAACGATAGCCGCTACGGGATTCATGCAGGCGTTTTTACCCCGCGTATCGATCACGCGATGAAGGCTTGGGACGAGTTGGAGGTCGGCGGAGTGCTTATCAACGAGATGCCTTCGTGGCGGGTGGACAATCTGCCTTATGGTGGGGTCAAGGACAGTGGCTTGGGGCGCGAAGGACCGCGCTATGCGATCGAGGACATGACCGAAATTCGCAGCCTTGTGATTCGCTCGAACTAGATTCGGCTAGAAGCCCCGACGACCATGCCCAAAGCGCTCCGCACCGATCTGCACAAATTGGCTGCCACCACCAACGCGGTGGTCCTGGCCCTGCCGTTCGGTTTTTTTGCGGCGGGATACTTCGTGTCTTTCTATTTCCATTTTCTCACGGTGGCCGCTACCTTTTTGCTGATCGTGAACTTCTTTTACCGGCATGTGCAAAAGGAGCATACGATCTTGCGAAATTTTGGGGTCTTGGGGCAGGGGCGTTATCTAATCGAGAGCCTCGGTCCTGAGTTCCGCCAGTATTGGTTCATGGGAGACCGGGAAGAACGTCCCTTCAACCGCTTGGAAAGAGCTGAGGTTTACCGCAAGGCCAAGAATGTGGAGTCGGTCGATTCGTTTGGCACGCTCATGGAGTATGACTCCAACGAGATCAAGTTGCGTCACACCATGTTTCCAACCCGTGAGCCGGAGCGGAAACCCTATCGGCTGACGCTCGGGGACGTGCGGGGAGTGGAAAGGCCGTATACCTTGACCAAACCGTTCATGGTGAGCGCCATGAGCTATGGGGCTTTGGGGAGCCACGCGATACGGGCGATAGGGCGAGGAGCGGCTGAAGCTGGGATACCCATGAATTGCGGTGAAGGTGGGTATCCAAAATACCACTTCATGGAAGATGCCGACATCATCTTCCAATTGGGCACGGCCAAGTTTGGCGTACGGACCGAAGAGGGCGACCTTGACGAAGAGAAGCTCAAGGAGATCGCGGGGAATGAAAAGGTGAAGATGCTCGAGATCAAGTTTTCCCAAGGAGCGAAGCCGGGAAAGGGAGGGATGCTGCCCAAGGAGAAGATATCGAAGGAGATCGCGGAGATGCGCGGCATACCGCTGGGCGAAGACGCGATTTCCCCTCCGTACCACAAGGAGTGCGAGGATTTGGAGACTACGGTGCGTTTTATTCAGCGTATCCAAAAGTTGGTAGACATCCCAGTTGGGTGCAAAATGTGTATTGGTTCGCTTGATGAGTTTGAAGCCTTCGTAAAGGAGTGTGCTCGCCAAGAAACCTTTCCCGACTGGATCAGCGTGGATGGAGGCGAAGGGGGCACTGGTGCCGCGCCGAAAACCTTTCTCGACTACATGGGCATGCCGCTTTACCCAGCTCTTCACGGGGTGGTACAAACCCTGAAATCGTTGGGCGTGAGAGACCGGGTGAAGGTCTTTGCGGCTGGCAAGCTCATCAATGCGGCCCGGCAGAGCATCGCGTTCGCCCTAGGGGCAGACGCGATTTACAGCGCACGCGGCTTCATGCTCGCGCTCGGCTGTATTCAATCCCGAGAGTGTGGCAACAACACGTGTCCTGTGGGAATTACGACACAAAATCCCAAGCTGCAGGCAGGGCTTGTCGTGGAGGACAAGGCCCCACGGGTGAAACATTATATCGAAAATACTTTGCACGATTTAGAGGAGGTCACCGTGGCGATGGGCAAGGCTTGTCCGACGGAGCTGACGGTTGACGATTTGTTTATACCAACCGGCAGCAATCTGTATCGCATGGTGCAGGAAGACCCCAGCTTGAAGAAGACGCTGGAGGATCTGCGGGAAAAATCGTAAGCCTATTTGTTATGAAATCTTCCCTGGTTTGCAGTTGGATCTTTCAGGTAGTGGTGGCCCTCGTTTTGGGGCCGGCCGTCTATTTCAAGTTCGCTGGAGCGGAGGCGGCTATCCAAAATTTCACTACGCTTGGCATGGAGCCGACAGGACGCTACATTGTAGCGGGACTGGAACTGGTCGCGATCTTGCTGCTGCTGTTCCCGCAAGGAGTGGCGTGGGGAGCGATATTGGGCTGGGGATTGATGAGCGGTGCCCTGATCGCCCATGCAACGGAGCTGGGTTTCTCGGGTTCCGCTTTGTCATCCGCCATCATGGCGACGGCGGCTTGGACGTTGTGCGGGGCCATCGCTTATTTGCGACGCGAAAAGATCCTTTTTTTAAACGCTATGTTCGGCGGGAAGGCGCATCGATCGAAGCGCGGCACCTAGGGAGAGGAGACGATATCAACCTCCTCGCGGGGGCTTTCACTTGAAGGCGAGGAAGGAGGCGAAGTTGAAGCACTGCAGCCAGATCTCGTCGCGGGCGAAGCCGGCTGCAGAGAGGCGTGCCTCGTGGGCGTCGATGGTTTCTGGGACGAGCACGTTTTCGATTGCCGCTCGCTTTTGCGCGATCTCGAGGTCGCTGTAGCCTTGGGAGCGCTTGAAGTCGTGATGCAGGGTGGTGAGGTCGGCCTGGATTTGCGGGTCGTCGAAAAGGATTTTCTCGGAGAGCACGAGGATGCCGCCGGGGGCGAGGCCCTCGCGGATGCGGGTGAGAAGCTCCAGCCGTTCGTCCTTGGGAATGAACTGGAGGGTAAAGTTGAGGGCGACGATGGACGCGTTTTCGATGGGGGTTTTTTGAATGTCCTGGCAGAGTAGCTCGACGGTATGCTGTTTCTCGACTGTGGCGAGATTGGGACGGCAGCGGTCCAGCATGGCGGCGGAGTTGTCGACGCCGACGAAGCTGACGTCAGGGGTCGTGAGCTGGGCTCCCATGGATGCGATGCCGGCGCCGAGGGAGCAGCCGAGGTCGTAGATGCGGGTGCCGGGCTTGGCGTAGTGCTGGGCGATGATGCCGAGCAGGGAAAGCGTCATGCCGTAGCCAGGGACGGAGCGGCGGATCATGTCGTCGAACACGTCGGCGACACGCTCGTCGAATGCGAAGGCGGCGACTTGGGCGCGTGGGTCGGCGTAGACTTGGTCTTTGTTGGCTTTCGGCTCTGGCATGGTGAGGCCCTATCTTTGGCCGCTGGGCATTCGCGTGACAACAGTCTTTGCGCGGCAAACGAGCTTCGCCCGTTGAGAGCTCGCTTCCTCCAAGGGGCAATCAAACGCCGTTTTGGGCGGCGAGGAGGGTTTGGAACTTGGATCCCTCCTTTGCGGCCAACTCGTCGTAGCTTCCGCTTTCAGCGATTCGTCCTGACTCGACCACTACGATGCGGTCGGCGCTGCGGATGGTGCTGAGGCGGTGGGCGATGGTGATGGTGGTCCGTCCGTGGGCGAGGGTTTCGAGGGCTTTCTGTACGAGGCGTTCGCTCTCGTTGTCGAGAGCGGAAGTGGCCTCGTCGAGTACCAGGATAGCCGGGTCGCGCAGGATGGCGCGGGCGATGGCGATGCGTTGGCGTTGGCCGCCGGAGAGGCTGGCTCCGCGTTCTCCGACGCGGGTTTGCAGACCTTCCGGGAGCTGGGAGATGAACTCCCAGGCGTTGGCTTGGCGGGCGGCCTCGATGGCCTCCTCTTCGCTGGCTTCGGGGCGGCCGAAGCGAATGTTGTCGAGGATGGTGCCCGAAAGCAGAATGCTGTCTTGCATGACGATGGCGCACTGCCGACGCAGGTGGCGCATGTCGATGTCGGCTTGCTCTTGGCCGTCGATGAGGATGTGCCCTTCGAGGGGGGCGTAGAGGCCGAGCAGGAGGTTGACCAAGGTGCTCTTGCCCGAACCGGAGCCGCCGACGAAGGCGACGTTTTCGCCGGGGGCGATGCTCAGCTGGATATTGTCGAGGACCTTGGCCCCGTCCTTCTTGTAGGCGAAGGAGACGTTCTGGAACTCGATGGCGCCGCGCAGGCGCTCCGGACGTTCTTGGCCGCGCCATTGCTCGACGTAGTCTGAGTCGATGAGTTCCTTGATGCTGTTGTAGCTTTCGGCGGCCAGCAGGTACTGGATGCTGAACTGGGCGAATATGTTGATCGGGTTGAGGATGGTGGGAAGGGCTCCCACCAGGGCGATGAGGGCCCCGATGCTCATCTTGCCGACGATGACGAGGTAGGCGCCGAAGCAGACCGCCAGGATGTTGATGGCGGAGTGCATGGTGAAGACCGCCACGTTCATGCCTTGGTTGACCAGCATTTGGCTGACTCGGGTGGAGGAATAGGCGTCGCTGACGCCGTCGAGCTCGCCTTGGACTTGCGGTTCTTGGCCGTATCCGCGAACCAACTTCAGGGCTGATATGTATTCGCTGGCCTTGCCGGTGAGCCGTTCGCGGGCAAGGCGGACCTCGCGGTTTTTGCGCTCGATGCGACCGGTGTAGCGGAAGCGGATGAGGGCGAAGATGGGAACGGTGGTGAACACGAAGAGGGCGTTCCAGGGGTTGATCCAGACGAGGGCCCCGATGAGGGCGATGGACCGGATGATCTCGGGGATGATGTTGAGGAGGATGGGAATGATGGCGCCTTCGATGTTTTGCGTGTCGAAGGCGTACTTGCTGAGCAGGCGTCCGGTCTGGGTCTTGTCGAGGAAACCGAAGTGCATGAATTGCAGCTTGCGGAAGATGCGCGAGCGCAGGGTGACCATCACGACCTGCACTCGCTCGGAAAGGATGCGCAGGGCAAAGAACATGCCACCGTAGTGGATGAGGATGAGGAGGCCTCCGTAGCCGCAGAAGAGGAGCATCTCCACGAGGTCGCCGCGCGGGATCGAGTGGTCGACGATGTACTGGGTAATGAGGGGGAAGGGGACGACCGAGAGGATGCTGAAGATCCGCCAGAAATGGAACCAGGCGAAGGGGCCTTGCTGGGCGCTTAGGAAGCCGAAGAGTGTAGGTGCTTTGAGAGGATCGATTCGTTTCATCGGGGGGATTGAAAACGGATGGTGCTGCTTGTGTCGGATCAGTTCTGGTTCTGTCTGTCGTCTGCCTTATGATTTTCGCTCATCTGTGGAAATGTCGACAAGAGAGTGCGGCGAGGTCGGCGGGTGCTGAGTTTTGGCCTGCGTTTTTGCGCTTAGGGTATGTACTCCAGCGTTCGGTATATTACGCTAGATCAATTCCCCAAGTTTTTCTAGCAAAGGAAGTTAGTGAAGCTTGAATGTCTGGAAGATAGGCCCAATATAGGGGGCTTTGGCTCTTGTATGTTTGCCGCGCGCTCCTACAACTGTCCTTTTAAGAATTGGGAGAGTACCGTTTTGACGAATACGAAAAAGAAGATCCTGCTCATCGACGATGACCCTTCCGTGAGCGCCGCGCTTTCGATGCTGCTCAAGGACGATTACGAGCCCTACGCGGCTGAAACTGTGAGAGAAGGAATTCGGCTTTTTGATTCGCTGCAACCGAGCGTGGTCATCCTGGATTTGCACTTGCCGGACCAGCATGGCTTGGAGGCGTTGCGGTCGATCCGCAGCGTAGACCGATCGGCGCGTGTCATTATTCTAACCGGCTACGCAACCTTGGATGTAGTGGAAGAGTCGATGCGGCTGGGAGCCTCCGACTGCTTGCACAAGCCCTTCAATGCCGCTGTCCTTCGGTCGCGGCTGAAGGAGCTGATCGAGGAAGAGGAGGTGGAAGAGGCGGAGCTGAGCGTTGCCGAGGCTCAGACGAGCTACCCGCAAGAAGACGAACGCTTGGTTTCGTCCGCGTTCTTGCACGACGTCAGCAATCCGCTCACCAGCTTGCAGGCCCTGACGCTTTTGCTCAAGGAAGGGAGCGATGACGAAGAGACCCGTCGCAAGCTCACCCGCATGATCGAGCAGAACGTATCTTACCTCAGCTCCTTGATCGACCAGTGGAGGGCGTTTTCGGAGCCTCATGCTTTGGCCAAGGAGTATGCGAGCCTGTCGGAGATAGCCCACGATGCGGCGAGCTTCGTGAGCCTGCGAGCCGAGGCGAAAGGCATTGCCCTGGTGGTCGATGCCGAGCCGAGCGATTTGGCGCCGCAGCTGAATCGACATGCGACGGCTCGCATCCTGGTAAACTTGCTGCAGAACGCGATAGAGGCTTCGCCGCGTTCGTTGGGCAAGGTGACGATTCGCGCGTATCCAAAGAATGGATCGGTCGAGTTCACCATTCGCGACAACGGAGACGGAATACCGCCGAGCGAAACGCAACGCGTTTTTGAGCCCCGCTACACGACCAAGAAGAAGGGGACTGGCCTCGGTCTCTTCATCGCGCGCCACATCGTCGAGCGAGCCAAGGGTTCGATCACGATTTGTTCGCGACCCGGTCGCGGCACGACCTTCACTGTCCAGTTACCCGCTTGTTGATGAACAGCAGCCAAGACTTAGAGAACGAGAGCATCATCCTTTGCCGCAACAGCCAAGGGACTCAGCTGAGGGCGACCTTGATGCGGATGACCCGTTATTTGGTGACGTTCGAGGTGTACAATCCCTACAGCATTCTGCAGCTGTCGGAGGTCCTTGGCGAGTTCGAGATCATCATCAACTCCCGCAAGGTCTACAGTGGCCGGGCAATCGTGAGCAACATGGTGAACACGGGCTTGGTCCTGGTATGCGAAGCTACGCTAGACGAGGAGAGCTGGCTTGATGTGGAGATTCTCTCGCCGGCGCTTCAAGTGGAGCGGCTGGCGGTCGACTTCGATCGGCTGATCAAGGATTGGAGCAAGTTGGAAGCCGTATCTCCGGAGCTGAAGGTGATCGTATCGGATATCGAAACCTTGCTGACCGATTTGCAGCGCTGGACCGAGCAGCTCGAGATCGCGGTTCGTTCCTCGCCGCCGCCCGACCGAGCCCGCAACGAGGTCAAGGTGATCGAACGGGTGAACTCCATGGTCCTGCCCGTCGTGGCAGAGCAGTTCAAGAAGTTCGAAGTGGTGACGGATCGGGTTTCCGAGGAAGCTGCCTCCATACATCGCGCTTATTGCCGCCGCCAACTTCATCCGCTGGTCATGTGCGCTCCTTTCGTGCACCGCACTTACGAAAAGCCCTTGGGCTATGCGGGCGACTACGAGATGGTGAACATGATCCTGCGCGATCCCAAGGAGGGCGCGTCCATTTTCGCGAAGATCGTGAACAGCTTTTTCGTGGCCGCCCCGCCGGCGGAGGCGCACCGCAACCGCATCACCTACTTGATGGAGATGCTCTCTTCCGAGACGCGGCGGCGCATGAGAGCGGGCAAGGTGGCCCGTATCTTCAATCTCGGTTGCGGTCCGGCTCGCGAAGTGCAGGGCTTTTTGGCGGATGACGATCTATGCGAGCGAGCGGACTTCGCCCTGCTTGACTTCAACAAGGAAACCATCGACCGCACGTCGCAGATTCTTGGAGACATCAAGGCGAAGCATCGCCGCTCCACTCCTTTGCGGATGATCCAGCGCTCGGTGAACCAGATCCTGCGCGAGGGAGCGAAGATCGGTGACTCCGAAGAGGGCGTGCAGCGTTACGACGTCGTCTATTGCGCGGGCCTTTTCGACTACTTGTCAGACCGAGTCTGTCACCGCCTTTTGGAGACGTTCTACGAAATGCTGGCTCCCGGTGGCTTGTTGGTCGCCACCAATGTCGACTCCAGCAATCCGGTTCGCTATATGATGGAATACGTGATGGAGTGGCACTTGATCTATCGCAACGCCGACGAGCTGGCGAACCTTGCTCCTAAGGGCGCGGATCCGGAGGCGGTGAAGGTCCACAAAGACGCGACGGGGGTAAACATCTTCCTGGAAGTGCGTAAGCCGGATGAGTGAGGCGGCGCAATCCTTTGGCAGCGAAGACGAGCTTCGCGACCGGTTTGTCGCTTACAACAAGTCGTTTCGCATCGCCAACTCGAGAGTGGGCTGCCTGCTGGTCGTGCTATTGATGCCGTTCGGGGCATTGCTCGACTATTTCGTCTATCCGGAGGAGCTCGGCTTTTTCTTTCAGCTGCGGGTGCTTTGTTCGGCGATTGTATTCGGAATCTGGTGGGCGCTCGGGCAGTCCTTTGGCAAGCGGCACTATCGCTTCCTGGGGATTCTTTGGTATACGCAGCCGTCCCTATTCATCGCCTTGATGATCTACTATACGGAGGGCGTCTTCTCTCCGTATTACGCGGGTCTGAACTTGGTGTTGATCGGATTGGCCTGGGTGGCCCAGGTGGAGTTCGTCGAGAGTCTGGTATCCGTTTTTTTGACACTGATCATGTACGGGGCGGCTTGCTATTTTCATGGCGATTCATCGGTCTCGTTATTAATCAACAATCTTTACTTTATCGTTCTGACCGGAGTGATCGTGGTCACGGGCAGCTACTTTCTCAATCGAATGCGCTACCGCGAGTTCGGCTTGAGGCATGAATTGGACGCAAATCGGGCAGAGCTGGAAGCGTCGAACCTGAAGTTGGTGGAGATGGACAAGGCCAAGACCAACTTCTTCGCCAACATCAGCCACGAGTTGCGGACTCCGTTGACCTTGCTGATCGGGCCGCTAGACCGGATGCGTCGGCCCGACGAGGCCTTTACCGAAGAAGAGCGGGAGGAGCTCTTGGACATCATGCAGCAGAACGCGATGCGTCTGATGCGCTTGATCAACGACTTGCTGAATTTGGTTCGCCTCGATGCGGGCTCGCTAAAGCTGCGCATCGCCAAGGTGGAGCTGGTGCCTTACCTGGAGGGCGTGTGCCGGTCGTTTTTTCCCATGGCCCAGGAGCGAAACTTGGACTTCTCATGGGAGATCGAACCGGGAGAGGAAGCGACTGTGCACCTTGATCGGGAAAAGGTGGAGAAGATCTTGCTCAATCTGCTCTTCAACGCGATCAAGTTCACGCCTCCCGGTGGCAAGATCGTTTTGCGAGGGCGCCGTGACGGTAAACTGCTTCGTATCGAAGTCGCCGATACGGGAAAGGGAATCGCTCCCGAAGAGCTGAAAAGCGTTTTCGATCGCTTTTGGCAGTCCGAGACAGCGTCGAATCGTCGCTATCAAGGCGTGGGCATCGGTCTGGCTCTGGTGCGCGACCTTGCCCAATTGCACGGCGGTAGCGTGGCCGCGGAGAGCGTTCTTGGCGAAGGAACGTCCATGCACGTTAATTTGGATGTGACCTTGCCGGTTGACCCGGTTGCGATCGAGCCTGCAGGAGGTAAGGAAGGGGTGGATACGAAGTGGTTGGAGCAGCTTTATCGCCGGGCGGACTTCTTCCCATCGCCCAAGCAAGGCGTCGCTCCGGAAACGACCTCGGAGGAGCGAATCGATAGGGATGAAGTCAAGGCTCCGATGGAGGTGGACGAGGAACGTCCCTCCATTTTGATCGCCGACGACGAGCCGGAGATGATGCGTTTCCTCCGTTCCCAGCTGCGAGGTCGCTACCGGGTGGATGAGGCGCGAGACGGCGCCGAAGCTTTGGAGATCGCCGCCAAGCGGCGGCATCACCTGATCCTGCTCGACTTCATGATGCCGCGAGTGGACGGGATCGAAGCCACGCGTCGCTTGCGGGAGATGCCCAGCCACCGTGGGGTGCCTATCGTCATATTGACGGCGCGGGCCGACGAGGAGTCGAAGTTTCAAGCCCTGGACGCGGGGGCTACGGACTTCTTGACCAAACCCTTTTCTTCCACGGAGCTGTTGGCCCGCTGTCGCAACCTTGCTTCCGTCTACGAGATGCAGCAGCAGATCGAGGATCGCACCGCCCGCTTGGAAAAGGCCTTGGAGCTGATCAAGCAGACCGAGACGCAAATGGTGCAGCAGGCGAAGATGGCGTCGCTGGGCCAGCTCAGCGCCGGATTGTTGCACGAGGTCAACAACCCCTTGAATTTCGCTACCACGTCGATCCACCTCATCAAGAAACGCCTCTCGCGCTCGCCTCACCCCGATCCGGAGCTGTTGGAAAAGCCCTTGGGCGACTTGCACGACGGGATCCGTCGCGTTTCGGAAATTGTTTCCAGCCTGCGCGAGTTCACCCATCCCGACACCACGCGATTCGAGAAGGTCGACCTCTGTCAGGCCTTGGGGAATGCGATTCGCTTCGTGCAGATCCCAGCGGCGGAGATTACCTTGAAGAAGGATTTGGAGGGCGAGGCTCTCGTTCGGGGCAACCAAAACCAGCTGGTGCACCTTTTTATCAACCTTTTGCAGAACTCGGTGGACAGCTTGCGCGAGAAGGGCGGGGAAGGCTTGCAGATCCAGGTTCGTTGCCGCGTGGATGCGGAGCGCGTGCACTTGAGCTTCGAAGACAACGGGATGGGGATCGAGCAAGAGACCTTGAACCGCATTTTTGACGCCTTCTTTACCACCAAGAAGGTTGGACAAGGTGTGGGCTTGGGCTTAAGTATTTGTCATCGTATAATCCAACAACATCAGGGAACGGTCTCCGTCGAAAGCGAAGCAGGCAAGTGGTGCAGATTTTCGATGACTTTTCCTGTGTATTCCCAAATTATCAACTCTGTATCCAATTCTAAATGACAGGCCAATACGACTACCAAAAATACCGTGTCCTATTCGTGGACGACGAAGTGCAGACTACGGACCTCGTCTGTGAGTACCTCATGGATACGTTTGAAGTCGTGCCCGCGTACAATGCGGAGGAGGCTTGGACGAAGTTCGAGGAAGACCCGGACTCATTTGCAGTGGTGGTGACGGACCAGCGAATGCCCGGCGACCAGGGAACGGACCTGCTGGAGAAGATCCGCAGCCTGCGGCCGCGCACGATCCGCATCCTCTGCACAGCCTACGCGGATATCGACGCAGCCATCGACTCGGTCAACAAGGGCGCGATTTACAAGTACATCACCAAGCCGGTGGAAACGCCGGAGCTTGAGATGAACATCATGCGGGCTATGGAGTTCTACTTGATCCAGCGGGAGCGCGATTTGCTGATGCGGGAAAAGCTATCCGCCCTGCAGCGTCTCATGATGACGGACCGCTTGATCAGCTTGGGCGTGTTTGCCGCGGGCTTGAACCACCACATGCGCAACGGCCTGACGGCGGTGAAGACCTTTTTAGATTTGGCCCCGCTCAAGTTGCAGAGCGAAAACGTGAGCTTGGAGAGCTTGCGAAATCCCAACTACTGGAACGATTTTTACGCGACTGCCCAAGAGTCGATGCAGAAGGTCTTGGATTTGCTCAAGGAGGTTCAGGAGATTCCGGAACCGCCTCCGGTGCCGGACGACGACCAGGTGGACCTAAACGTAGTGATCCGCGATGCCCTGGAGCGAGTGAAGGGCGAGTTGGCGAATCGTTCCATTTCGGTAGACTTCAGCGCGGCGGAAGTGCCTGCTATCGCTGCCAGTCGGGGCATGATCGCCCGCTTGTTTGATCTGCTGCTGCGCGACGAGAGCGCCAACGCGAACGAAGGCGGGGCTTTGAGGATTTTCTTGGAGCCTCAGGCGTCGGTCGACGACAAGGCTGGGGTTCACGTGGTCTTGGAAGATGATGGCCCGGGGCTCACCACGGAGAACCTGCAGTGCCTATTCGATCCCTTCTTCACCCGTAGGGGACAGCCTGATCAGTACGGAATCAACTTGCTGGCGGCCTTTTTTCTGGTGCACCATCATTCCGGTACGATTAGCGCTGAAAAGTCTGAGCAAGGCGGTGTGCGTTTCGATATCTGGTTGCCTGTGGACCCCAGTTCGATGCCCTCCTTGCAAGGCGAAGAAGCCTTTCTGCAGCGTGTGATGGAAGCTGAGCGCGCTTGGGAGAAGAAGTTGATCGGAGAATAAAATGTTGGCGAAGAGTAAACAGGGCAGACGAAATCGGGTGTTGATCATTGACGACGACCCGATGGTTTTGGAGTCGCTGGACATGTTGTTTACTCACTACGGCTGGGATGTGCTTACCGCGGAAGATGGGGACACGGTTATCGATGCCTTGCGCCCAATCGACTACCAATTGGCGGTGGTCGACCAACGCATGGACGGTACCAACGGTATCGACGTGATTCGCGAGCTGAAGCTTCGTTCCTCGGCTCCGGTGTTCATGTTGACGGGATGCGTCGATCCAGGACTGCGGTATGCTGCCGAGCGAGTTGGGGTGGACCGTTTTTTCGACAAGCCGGTTCAGGCTTCGGAGATGATTCGGGCGCTCGACAGCTTGTAGGTGGATCGAGCGGCCGTGCAGTTTTCCCCAACGGGAGTCAGGGTAGCCGCGGATTGTTAGGAAATATTTCCCGATACGCCAGCGATGCAAAAGGAGACGGCTTCTTTGTAAATTTGTATATTGCTGATTGATAGTCGGTAATGAACTTAGAGCCACGCTGGCGCAAACCATGCAATCTGTTGGGGTACCCGGGCAAACTGGCTGGGAAATTTAAATTAGAAAGAGGAATAGCTATGAAAAAACTGATTACCCTGTTACTGACCGTTACCGTTTTTGCGTCTCTCGCGAACGCGGCTAGCACCTTCCGCGGCAAGCGCGGCTTGGACAAGCAACTCGAGCGCATCGAGGCTGCCTTGAACGACACGGAACGCGAAATCCCAGAGCAACGCCGCGCTTACTTGGAGCGCCGGGCGGAAGTTTTGGAACTTCAGCTGCAGGTTCGCCAAAGCTTGAAGACTGCGATCGAGGAGCTGGGAGAAGATGCGACCAAGGAGCAAATCCACGCCGCTCGCCAGGCGGTTCGTGAAGAGTACAAGGAGCAGTTCGAAGCGATGAAGGCTGAACGCCGCGCTGAACGCGAAGCCCGCCGTGCCGCTCGCGACACGGTAGAGAGCTAAACCCTGTTTTCGAGAGCCACGATGGACCAGCAACTGTCGTGGCTCTTTTCTCTGATGACTAGGATTTGTCTAGCTGCGGCCTTGGCCGTGATTCCCAGCGGGGGGACGCTGGGGAACGAGGATCCCTTCACCGAATTTTCCGGTGAAACCTCGTTGTCGTTAGGTTACGGATACGCGGAGAATGTTCTCTACAGCGAAATCGCCCCGGTCGACTCCGCTTTTTTGCTGGCGAGCCTGGAGGGGTACTTCGAAGGTACGATTTTCAGCGATTCGCTCGATTGGAACGCGATGGGGTTCGTGGAGCATCGGAGCTTCGAGTCCGACGAGCATGTTCCCAGTCAAACGATCGCCTTGCTGCAGTCGCAGGTTGAAGGCTACGCGGGCTTGTACAGCAAGTGGCGATTGGGCGGGCGTTATCTCGGCTTGGAACAGGCTTTCGACGCGACCTTCGATGTGTTGGATAGAAACACCTTCCTCGTGAAGGCGAAGGAGCCAGAGCTCTTCTTGGGGTGGAAGTCCTTGTTTTTGACCTTTGAGTACGACGCCGAAATTGGCCTCTCTCGCATGGAGTTCGATCAGGAGGGAAGCGACTACGATAGCTTCAATTGGGAGGTGGAGATTGACCAGCGAATCGTCGAGGGGCTGAACTGGAAGTCAGGGATTTTTGGATACGAAAGGAATTACCTCGATCGAGCCGCGAGAGATTTAGATGGTTCTACTTTGCCTGACACGCTGATGAACACGAGGCAGCTCGGCTTTGAAACGGGCTTGGAGTACGAGCGGCAGACTGAAGCGGCGGATCACAAACTGAGCCTGATGCTGGGGGAGCGTCGGCGTCGCGATCTCGCTTTTGGTTACTACGACCGCAGTCGGCGTTCCGTTTTGCTGCAATGGCAAATCGATTGGAAGGCTACGAGCTTGCGCTTGGAGTCTGACTTCGGAGCTTACCGCTACGATGCCCAGCTGGGTGAGGACGATCGTTTGCAGCGCACCGACTCCTGGTCCTGGACATTGGAGCTCGAGCGAAGGTTGAGCGAGCGTTGGGGCGTTTTTCTGTGGGCGACGATTGAGGACGAGGATTCGAACGCCAGCTTCTTTAGCTACGAAGCGAACAGTCTATCTTTGGGGCTGCGATGGTTGAAGTGAGCCTAGGCAAGCGAATGGCAAGGAGGGCGCGAGCGTCGCTGGCTTCCTTGCTGGTTGGGAGCGCTGCTGCTTTGGCGGTGGGCGAGGTGGAATTCGGCAAGGTCCTCTGGAGCTACGAAACGGGGGATTCCGTTGCGAGCTCGCCGACTTTGGATTCCCAAGGGAATTTGTATTTTGGTTCCGTAGACGGCTTCGTGTATTCGCTTAGTGGTGACGGGGATTTACGTTGGAGATATGACACGGGAGATTGGGTGGATTCCAGTCCAGCCCTGAGCCGGGACGAATCGGCCCTCTATGTTGGGAATTGGGGCGACCGTTTGCTGGCTTTGAATGCGGCGTCGGGGGCGTTGTTGTGGAGCTTCGATACTGACAGTCTGATCTACGCATCTCCTGCGGTGGCCTTGGATGGTACCGTTTATTTTGGAAGCAGCGATGGCTACCTGTATGCCTTGCGGCCGGACGGTAGTCTTAAGTGGGAGTTCGAGGTTGGCGGTGAATTGGATTCCTCGCCAGCGATCGATGCGGCGGGCAACGTCTACGTGGGGTCGAGTTCGGGGCTGGTTACCAGCGTATCGTCGGCGGGCGTAGAGCGCTGGACCTGGGAGGTTCCCTTCGAAATAGGTTCCTTGGGTCGAGAGTTTGGGGTTACCAGCAGTCCGATGCTTACCTCCGAAGGGCATGTCGTGTTCGGCTGCCAGAACTATTTCTTGTACGCGCTCGACGCCGCGAATGGCGAATTGCGTTGGAAGTACGAAACGGAGGGTATTTTGGAAGGTTCGGCAGTGGAGGGGATGGGCCGCTCTTGTGTGGTCGTTGGAAGAGACGGCTATTTGTATTCGCTTTCTTGGGACGGCGTTCTCAATTGGAAGACCTTTGTGGGGGCGAACTATTATTCCACTCCTTGCGTCGACGGCATGGGACGCATTTATGCCGGTGTGCTGAACGGAGAAACGGCGGGCAGCGTATTGGCGCTTTCCGCTGACGGGCTTGCGCTTTGGCGAACCGACTTTGGAAGCTTCGTGGATTCCTCGCCGCTGCTCGCTCCGGACGGAACGCTTTACGTTGGAAACAACGACGGACGTTTGTACGCAGTGGAAGGCGGAGACAAGCTGGCTTCGCTCGGTTGGTCCAGTTTTCGTGGCGGAGACAGCCAGCGAGGGAGCCTGCAAGGCTACGTGGATATGACGGGTGTTCCGAGCGAATTGCGGGTCAAGGCCAAGTCGATCGAAGGGACGGACCGCTTGACGGTGGATTACGAAGTGTCAGGTGGAGGTCCTTTGAAGGTGGAGATTCGAGCATTGGGAACGAATTTTCAGGAAGCCACTGAGCTGTCACGGTATGCCTTGAGCGTTTCCGGTGGGTCGGGAGTCATGGCCTTTGTCGAGGCATCGCTGCCTTTGCAGGAAAGGGAAGAAGGAAGGATCGTCGGTTGGTTGGAGCCCGGCGTTTACGAGATCGAATCCGTTAACGAGTCGACAGATCGGGCCGCGTTTTTCCAGGAAGTGCAGGTTCGTTGAGGTCGCCTCGCTAGCCGCGGCGCGGCGGAATGGCCGTTCCTAGGGTGATGCATTAAGGGGACTAGTTTTCTAACGGAAACTTTACTTGAGCCCTTTATCTTTCGGGCAAGCTGACTACTTTAGTGTCACAAGCGATCAGAAGCTGGCGTCTCCATCTCGGCAATTAGAGTGCATCTGGAGGCGGGCTCGATCCGAAACGACCGGGATTCCCATGGAATTCCGGTTTTTGCGCCTCTCGAGGCGCTTTGCCAAAGCAATGCGATCGGCTCGAATCGATAAGCGAGCGTTCGGCTACCTGTACCCGTCCTCCGAGGACGTTTCCTCCAATAACCACCTGTCACCGTCATGAATTACCAAACTTACAGCACCCGCAGAGAATTCGAAACCAAGCAACCGGAAGAAGAAAAGCAAGCGGAGCGCCCGCAGCTGACCGAGTCTCAGAAGAGACGAGCTGAGCTGATCAAGCGCGCTCTCAACCGAACGGCTCGGGAGCGGCGCATGGCCTTGCACCGCTAAGCGTGGGCCGCGGCGCTAACGAAACGCTGGCGAGTGCATCGCCGCTTTTTGCTACTTGAGGTAGTCGTCTATGAAGGCGTTCTTGGCGGCGTGGGTGGTCGCGTCCCAGTGAGCGCGATCGTCGCCTGCGGGCCAGCCGTGCGTGCGGTAGGTGACGGGGTAAGCGATCACCTTTCCATCCGCTTGGTTGAGAGCGGCGTAGATGGAAGTGGACGGGCAGGTTTGGTCGATGTGGCCGATTTCCGCGACGAGGGTCGCCTGCGAGCCTTTGAGCAAGTGGGCGGCGTCGAAGTAGGGAGCGGTTTCGATGACGGCTGGCTTGTCCCGGTTCCAGTCGATGGGTTGGGGCCATCCGCCTTTGCGTCCTGCGAGCGGTCCGCCCCAATCGCACATGGCCGGTACGGTAACGACTGCGGCGCTCACGCGTGGATCGAGTCCGACTGCTGCGAGGGCTTGGCCTCCGCCTTGGCTCTCGCCGATGACGAGAATGCGTTTTCCGTCCCACTCGGGCAGCCGGGTCATGTACTCGATGCTGCGTAGCATTCGCAGGTACATGAAGCGAAAGTAGAAGAAGTCGCGGTCGGTATTGCCCTGTTCCCAGTAGTTCTTGAGAGGCCCGTTTTCCAGTTCCTCGTAGTAGGCTTCGTCCTCGTGGTTGAGCATGCCGTGGGCGTTGGTGTCGAGAGCGAGAGCGCCGTTCCCGCGTTTCGCGAGAGCGAGGGCTTCGTGGGTTTTGGCGCGGCACCATTCGCCTTTTACGCCGGCGGCCCGGTATTGGATGACGATGGGAAGGGAGCCGGGGGCGGCTGCGGCGGGTTTGGCGAGAATGGCTCGGAGCGGGCGTGGTCCAGGGCTATTTACCTCCACGTTGAAGGCTTCGTAGCCGGATTCGCTAGCGTCGAGCTCGATGGGAGATTGGGTGACTTTGAGGCGGAGCTTTTGCGCTTTCGCCTTTTGCTTGCTCCAGTAGGCGTCGAAGTCTGCGGGGCGCGGGCTGCCGGGTTGAAGCGTGTCGGCTGCGATCAGGATGCCTATGCTGTCGGAGGCGTCGCCGTGGCTGACTTCGAAAATGAGGCTGCCGGGGTCATTGAAGGAGTAGGAGAGGGTGTGGGTGGCGGAATCTGCGGAGAAGGCGAGTTTTTGGGAGAGGATCTCTTGGTTGTTCTTTTGGATCGTGAGCTGAAGCGGGGCCGAGGAAAGACCTTCTCCTTTAATGGTAAGAGCCACTTCCTCGCCCTTGTCGTAGAGTCCGGAGGGCTGGTTGAGACTGAGCTCGATCGAGGCAGCGGAAAGGACTGCGGGAAAGGAGAGAAGGAGGGAGCGGAGCAGGGAGTTTGGTAACTTCATAGCTGGGTGGGGCTGAAGCTAAGGCTCGGTGTCGACGGGTCAAATGGAGAGGCGAGGCCTATCGCTCTCCCTGTTTAGTGGAGCGAGCTTCAGCCTACCCTTTGTTGGCCAGCTGGCCGCAGGCGGCGGCGATGTCTTGGCCGAGGGAGAAGCGGCGCGTGACCTTGTAGCCGGCGGCTTGCAGGCGGCTCTTGAAGGCTTCGATGGTTCCGGTGTCGGAGGGGAGGTAGGACTTGTTGAGCGAGTAGTCCGGATTGTAGGGAATCAAGTTTACGTGGGCGTCGAGTCCCTGCAGGAAGGCGGCCACTTCGTCGGCGGCTTCTAGGCTGTCGTTGAGGTCCTTGAACATGATGTACTCGATCATGGCGCCGGTGCCGCGTATCTCCTCGAGCTCCTCCAGCATGGCCCGCAATTGGGACATGGGGTGGCGGTCGTTGATGGGCATTACGGCGCTGCGGCCTGCGTCGTTCGAGCCGTTGAGGCTGAGGGCGAATCCGACCTGGGGGAAGCGGCGGGCGAACTTGAGTATAAGTTCCGGTATCCCCAAAGAGGATACGGTGATGCGTTTGGGGGCGAAGTTGAAGACGTTTTGGGTGGTGAGCAGCTCGAGGGCTCCCATCAGGTTCTGGTAGTTGCGCAAGGGTTCGCCCATGCCCATGAAGACGATGTTGCGCAGGCTGCGCCCTTCCTCGGCGAGGATGCGGCCGGCCTGTACCACTTGGTCGAGGATTTCCTCGCGTTTGAGGTTGCGGAAGAATCCCAGCTCGCCGGTGGCGCAGAAGCGGCACTTCTCGGTGCAGCCGACTTGGGAGGAAACGCAGATGCTGGTGCGTCCGGTGGCGATGCGCAGGATTACGGTCTCGATCTTCTTTCCGTCTCGCGTTTCGAAGAGCAGCTTGCTGGCTCCGTCGATGTTGGAATCGATACGGGAGACGAGGGTCAGGTAGGAGGTTTCGAAGGCTCCTTTTATTTCCTCCAGAATGTCGGAATCCCAGCCGATGGCTTCGAGCGGCTTGAATTCGCGGAAGAGCAGTCGGTTGCTACGACGCAGCTCGCGATCTCCCAAGCCTTTGCGGCTGAGGTGCTTCGTGAGTTCTGGTAGGTCGTAGAGTGAGTGTTTCATGGCGTTGTCTCTTTCGCGTCGCGGTTTCGAGTGTGCTTGGGAATAGCTAGGAGGGAGTCGGGGGCAAGTTTGTTTCCCATAAGGCGTCGTTTCGCGCTTGAAGGCGGAGCTTATTTTCTCGCGGGCAAATTTGCGATTCGCCGGTGCTGCAGTTATAGTTTCAGCAATCGGAAGGAGAGGCTTTCCGGATCTAAACGAAGGATACTCATGGCAACAAATACGCATGACCTGCAAGTGCGTACCGCGGCGGACGGCAGGATCGTAGAGGTGAAGGTTTGCGGAAAGCTGACGCAAGCGGACTGCGAAAAGTTCATACCGGTCATCGACGAGGGAGTGGAGAAGTTCGGTCAAGTGCGGCTGCTGTTCGACTGCGCGGATTTCGAAGGCTGGACTTTGGATGGCATGCTGGAGGACGCGAAGTTCGGGCTGCATCACTACAACGCCATTTTCCGCATGGCGATCGTGGGGAACAAGACTTGGGAAAAGGCGATGGCGACCTTGTGCAAGCCCTTTACCAAGGCTGCGGTGAACTACTACGACGTTTCCGAAATCGATACCGCTCGGGCTTGGTTGCGCGAGGGGACTTGATTTTTGGGTTGTAGTTGAAAGTTGGTTACGTCGTTTCGCCTCCTCCCTAGGGGCGATGCTGCGGCAAGGTGAGGGTCATGCAGTGCACGGCCCCCATGCGGTCGATGATATTGCTGCAATTGATCCATTCCAGCTGGGCTTGAGGCCGCGCGATCCGGTAGGCGGCTAGAGTCTCCGCTTCCATGCGTTCGAAGACCTTCGGATCGTCTCCGGGCAGGGGATCGTAACGGGGAATGAGGATGAGCTCCTTGCCGTTGGGCAGGACGATTTGCAGGGAATTGAGGTAGCTCCGGTAGTGGGTGAGCGGTTCGGAAGTGGCGCGGCGAAGGTTCTCGTAGGGTTCGCCCATGTAGTGGGAGACAATGGTCTTTTGGTCTTGGGCGAGGGAGAGGGAGCGAACCGAAGGCAGGTCCTTGCGGATGCGTAGGGCGATGGCTTCGTGCAAGGTTCGGGTCAGCTGGCCGCGTTCGTTGCGTTTTTCCACGATAACTTCCTCCCCTTCGATCCCCGCCTCTTCGGCGAGCAGGATAAGCGCGTCGGTGAAGGCGGCTTCGAGAAGATCGGCTTCGCTGGGCAAAAGTGGCGGCGGGGTGGGGACGGGCAGGAGCCTGGCTTTGGGGAAGTGTTTTTGCAGGTAGGCCTTGTTGCGAGTCATGCGTTGGGCGGCCTCGCGCTTGAGAAGCTTGAAGCTGGTGATTTCGCGGTCCTCGAATTCGGGTGGCTTGGCGACGAGGATCGTTTGCGAATCGAGGATTTGCATGACGAAGTCCAGGTGCTCGATGGTTTCGCCGGGGAAGGGGGCGAGGTAGTGCACGTTCTGGATGCCGAGGTACTTGCGAAAGAGGGATTCCAGAAAGTCGGTGCGACCACCGTTTGCCTCCAAGGTTGATTGGGATACGAAAGCCGTACGCGAGTCGAGCAATTGGAAATCTCCGCCTGCTAGCAGGAGCGGAGGACGAACCAGCAAGGTCGGCAAGGAGCGGTTGACCTGGAGGTGTCCGGCGAGGATGGAGGGCGATATGTCCGATCCGCGAAGGTTTTCCACGTCTGCGTAGATGCCGGCTTCGATGCGTTGCACGTCGCTGGGGTCGGGAGAGGTGCGGGCGTTCAGTATATTAGAAAATTGGATACGCGGATCGATATAGGCTGTGTCGAAAAGGATGAGCTTGCCGGAGCGGTCGTAGCCGAAGAGGGGACCGTAGTCCCGTATCCAGGGAGAACCGATTTCCGAGGGCACGAACTCGATTCTTTCGACGAGGTCTCCGATCCGGCTATCCTTTTCGGCGAGGGATACGAAGCGGGAAACCAGTGGACGATCGCTGCGGTGGTAGAGGGCGATGGCGTCGGTGTGGGGAAGCACTTTGCTAAGGATCTCGATGTAGAGCTCGGCGAGCTCCGGCTCGTTCAGCATGATTTCCAGCTGCATGGAGAGAATGATGGCCTCGGAAGGCTCCCAAGGCGCAACCATGCGCTCGATACGTGGTGGCGGGGTGGCGGCGTGGAGAATGCTGTCGTTTTGGGCGGCGATCTGTTCCCAAATGCCGAGCTCGGCCTGCGAAACGAAGCGGGGCGAGCTGCTGGGGCTTGGCTCCTCCGCAAGGTTTCCCTTTTGCAGGGAGATGATGCTGACGATGGTTCCCGCGAGCAAGGCCCCAGCAAGGAATGAGAGAAGAACTTGTTTTTTCATGCGTAAACCTCGAAGGGGGGAGGCGATGCAATCAGGGCAACTTCTCAGGTTTTGCGGCCTGTTTGGGGTGCTTGATTGTGAGGGTTAGATGAAAAAATCCAACGGGTGCAGCAAGTTCATTTTTCCTTCGACTAGAGCGATAGAGCGCTACTGGTCGCGCACTAATTCCAGGCGGAGCTGGGCAGGGGCCGTTTCGCTTGATTCGCTGGCTAGGGTGAGTCGGTAGTTGCCTTGGCTGAGGATCAAGGGAAGGGCGGAATCCGTGCTTGCAAGTTCTTCGCCGGCGAGGTCTCGACGGTTGGCAAAGGTGGAGGCGAGCGAAGCGCTGGGGTGATCGATCCAAGTCTGGTTGGCGGAGTGGAACTGATAGGTGTCTCCGTCCTTGGCGTGTAGCGTCAAGCTAGCGGCATGCTCGCAGGTTCCCGTAGCGAGGAGGGCCACGGGCTCGGTGGTATCTATGCTGAAGTCGAGCGTTACGGTTTCGCTAGGGCTTACCTGGCTCAGGATTTCAATTCGCGAAAGAGCCTCTCCCCTGACGACGAACTGGATTTCCCCGTCTCCGGCGGGCGTGGCGTACACTGCTTTCTCGTCGCTTGCGAGCGCCTCTTCGAGCGTGCTGGCGAGACGGGTGAGGAGCGGCGCTGGAGCCTGATAGGAAACGAGAAGGGCATCGCCGTGGTTTGTAAGGGGCGCCTGGATACGCGTGTCAAGCACGCCTGCGGGCGCGCTTGCCCCTTGGCGTAGGGCTAAGGTCTTGAGAACGGCGTCGGCGCCGACTCGGGCACCGACCTTGCGGCCCACGAAGTCGTCGGCGGCGATGTGAACGCCGCAGTAGATACGCGCTACGCCGGTTAGGTCGGCGGCATCGTAGTAAGTGGCGACTTGGATGGTGAGGTCTTCTCGGGGGCCGTATTCAACTTGTAAATACTTGCCTGCCTCGAAGTTGAATTCCTTGAGCCCTCCGGGAAAGAAGGGCGATCCGGTCAGCAAGGCCATGACTTCGGCTCCAGCCCGTGAAAAGGTAGAGTGTCCGGAAACGTAGCCGGCGAAATTGGGGGTTGGGAAGGTGCGCAAGTGGTAGGGACCCCAGTCGGCAGCTCGTACCCAGCCGACCCCTGCGATGTCCTCGTCGGGTTTGTTGGGCACGCCTCTCCAGGAGTAAATGGCGAGCTCGTCGATGTAGTCTTTCAGGTGGGCGTGGCGTTGTCCGGCGGCGGAAGACTCGGCGGTTATCAGTTCGATGAGGCCGGGCTCGAGCGGAAGTCCGGAGGCGTGGTAGTTGGGGAGTTGGGGATCGCTGGATTGGCCGAGGGAGGCGAGGTAGCGGATCATGGAAATCGGGCGGATCGAGTCGTACTTTGACTTGATGGTCCAAGCGGCGATGGCGGCGTCGTGCAGAGCGCCGTTTAGGGCGAGGTAGGCGTGCACGTCCCATTCGAGCGGAGAGAGCTCGGGGCCGACTCCGCCTAGCTTGCGCGTGAAACGCGGATCGTCGGTGGTTTGGTTGTGCAGCATGTTCCAGACGCCGGGAGGGCCTTCGATGCCAGGTCCGTCGGACCAGAACTCTGCGGTGAGGCGGAAGTAGTCGCCTTGATTGACGGGGTTGGGAGCGTAGGGCTGGCCGGTGAAGGGGTTGAGGGCGTGGCCTTGGCCGTCTTGCGTCAGCCAGGGATTGTTTTGCTGCAACCCGCCGGGCGAGGCGTCGATGATGACCTCTTGGGTGGGGTCCATGATGGAAGAGGCACGAATGACCTCGACCATTTCGGAGATGAGCTGAGCCTCCGTTTCCGTACCGAATAGGGGCTGAGGGCCGGGATCGATCAGGATGGTGCTGTCGGTCGGCTTTTCCAAAGCGAAGGGCGTGACCCAGTTCCAGCCGGGGGTGAGGAACTGTTGCACTTCCGGCCCGAGGTCGATGCCGTTTTTGGTGATGGAGCGGGCGAGGTTGAGTGGTTGCCAGCGATTGGGGTCGCTCAGGGTGACGCCGGAATTGCCATAGATGAGCGGCTCGTTGACGGGGGCGTAGCCGGTGGTGTCGGCGTAGCCGTTGGCCTCGTTTGAGCCGTCCTCGAGGCTGATGCTAAGGATGGCTTTGCCGATGCGGTTGCCTACGGCGGCCGGACTGCTACCTTCTATGCTGAGGTCGTCGGGGTCGTAGCCGTTGTCCGTCATGAAGTCGCGTAGGGCGAGCAGGATGGCTTCGTGGTTGAAAGCTTTGCGGTAGCGTTCGGTGGCGACGGTGAATACGGCGTGGGAGAGAGCTTCCGCTTGCTGGGCGGCGCGGGTGGCTTCGTCGGCGGGCAGGTTGGGCGTCTCTTTTTGGAAGAGGGCTTGCGCGTGGCTCCAACCTTCGGGCTGGTAGGCCCAATAGGCATCCCACATGGCTGCGGAGCAGTGAAAGAAGGTACGGGCTACGATGGGGGGATCCGGAAAGTTGATACGGGCTGAGTCGAGCACGAGTTCGTTCCAGCGTCGGGCGATATTGCGATTGGAGAAGTCGGAACGAACCCCCACCACGAAGCTGCTCGTCTCGGTGGAGCCTGCCGCGTTGGTGGCGACGGCGTGGTAAGTGCCTGCCTTGTTTGGCTGCATGTCGGGCAAGGTGATTTCGAGTCCCTCGTATCCAGCCAGCAATACGCCGTTGCGGAACCAAGTGATGGTGGGGCGGAAGCCGCCTTCAATTTCTACGGAGAGGGTGAGGGGCTGACCGCGGGTAGCAACTTGGTCTTGGGGTACCTTGGAGAAGACGGGGATGGTGTTTCCTGCGAGAAGGGATTCGTCCTCGACGATGGTTAGTAGTTGGCTGGGTGATACGTCGTGGAGCTCTTGGACGATGGAGCTTGGCCAGCGAACGGTGACTTTGTGTAGTTTGGTGGCTGCGGGAAAGCCGAAGTGGAGGTAGGGACTGAGCTGGGCGAGGTAGGCGTTGGTGGGGTTGAACTCGCGAACGTAGCTCTGGCCGTTGGGGTTGGGTTGCACGGTGACGAACGCCCCGATGCCAGCTGGGTTGGAGAGGGTGCCTTCCAGCTTTATCTTCAGCCATGCGTTGGCCCGCGTTTTTTCGTTCTTGAGCAGCGTGGGCCGGGAATGCTGGTTGACGTAAAAGAGGTCGAGCGCGCCGTCGTTGTTGTAGTCGAAGTTGACGAGTCCGGCGCCGCGGGAGAGCTCGTAGGCGTTCTCCTCTTGGGAGACGTCGGTGAACTTGAGGTCGCGGTCGTTGCGCCAGAGGAACATGTGGCCTTCGTTGACCGGCCCTTCCGGAGTGACGTCTTCCTGGTTGACGTCTACGATGTCGAGGTCGCCGTCCAGATCGTAGTCGAACATGTTGGTACCCCAGCCCCAGCCGGAAAAGGCGACGCCGGCGGCGACGGACTTGTTGTCGAAGAGGCGGTTGCCTTGGTTGATGTAGAGGGGGTTGACCTCGCCGTTTATGTCGCGGGTATTGGCGATAGTGGTGACGAACCAATCGAGGTCTCCGTCGTTGTCGATATCGCCGATGGCTGTACCCATGGCGTGGTTTGCGAGGCCTACGCCGGAGGCTGCGGTGGCGTTGGTGAAGGTGCCGTCTGCATCGTTCCAATGCAAGGCGGAGTCGCCGAAGTCGACGGTGGTGGCGATGTCCGGCCAACCGTCCTGGTCGAGGTCGGTGATGGCGGGCGAGAAGATGTTGATGCCAAGGCCGAAGAAGAGGTACTCGGCGGTTTGCGTGACGTTGGTGAAGTGGCCGGGATTGCTGGCTCCTTGGTTCAGGAACAGGGCGTAGTGCTCATAGCGGGTTTCGTCGGTGAGATCGACGCCCCAGCTGCCGGTGATGACGTCGAGGTAGCCGTCTCGGTTGATGTCGCCCACCGTGACGGCCGTGGATTGGTGGTCCTCCAGGGTCGCGGTGAGGTCGAGACCGCGGGCGGCGGCGGACTCGGTGAAGGTGCCGTCACCGTTGTTGAGGTAGAGGAGGTTGGATTTGGCGTCGGCGACGCCCACGATCATGTCGTTGTCTCCGTCGTTGTCGATGTCTGCCCAAGCTCCCACGTTTCCGCCGTTTTTCGTATCGAGGCCGAGGGGGTTGACGGTCTTGGTGAAGACGCCGTCTTGGTTGAGGTAGATGATGTCGTCGAGCTGGTAGCGGATGATGTAGAGGTCGAGCCAACCGTTGCCGTCGAAGTCCATGACGATGGGCGTGCCGCCGCGCACCACGAAGTCGGAAAAGAGTCGGGTGACCCGCTCGTATTCGTCGATGCCGACGCTTTCGGTTACGTCGGTAAACTTTCCGCGCAAGGCGGGGCTCGCCAAGCAAAAGGCCCAGAGCGTCATCAGGAACGCTAATGGTAAACGACCGAAGGGAAGTGCCCGGGGAAGCACTTCCGAAGAAGTTTGGGTGTTCATTGTTTGCGGTAGCTAGGCTTGGCTCAAAGGGGGTGGCCAAGGGGCAGCTGGCGCGATGGATGTCAGGACTCGCGGTCCTTCGATGGCAGCCATCTGGCCGCCGTCACCATCGCTCTACGTGGTGTAGGGGTCAATCTAGTTGTCCAGATATACAGGAAATCCCTAGTTCAAATGGGCGAACTAGCGGAAGGAATCTCCCCCTGTCGGCCAGGGAGGAGGGGCTCGAACCAGCAAAGAGCTGACCTAAAGACACTCCTTAGAGCTTGTCCGACTCTCGCTTGGCTACGAGGTATTCCTGGTCGTAGGGACGGACGACCTTGCTGTTGGGGTGGAGGCGGGTGCTGGTTTTCCCTTTGCCTGCGTACTCTGTTTGGGAAAGCACGTAGCGAATGGATTCGAGACGGGCACGAGGCTTGTCGTTTCCGTTTACGATGACCCATGGGGAGCTGAGCGTATGGGTGCGCTCGAACATCTTTTCCTTGTAGTACGTAAAGTCGTCCCACTTTTCCTGAGCGAGGGCGTCGACTGTGCTGAGCTTCCACTGCTTCAGGATATCAGACTTGCGAGCCTCGAAGCGGTTCTGTTGGGCGGTGCGGTTGATGGAGAACCAGAACTTTATGATTTGGATGCCGTCGTCGATGAGCATCTTCTCGATGTTGTTCACTTGGCCCATGAATTCCTCGTATTGTTCGGGAGTGCAAAAGCCCATCACGGGTTCGACCACGGCTCGGTTGTACCAGCTACGGTCGAAAAAAATGATTTCGCCGGGATTGGGCAGGCCGAGGAAGTAGCGTTGGAAGAACCATTGCCCGACTTCCTTTTCGGTTGGTTTGGGCAAGGCGATGACCCTCATGGCCCGCGGGTTGAGGTGGCGGGTGAAGTGTCGGATGGCGCCGCCTTTTCCGGCGGCGTCTCGTCCCTCGAAGATGATCAGGAGCCGCTTGTCGTTTTGCACGACGTGCTGCTGCAGGAGGACGAGCTCGCGTTGCAGGTCTTTGAGTTCGGCTTCGTATTCGGGCGTGTACTTCATGGGCGAATGGCCTTGCAGTAGATTTCGCTGCTACGCGACTGGCAACATCGCAATGAGGTTGCGAGTGACAGTTTCGCGCCGACAGGAAATGCGGAATCGCCTTGCAAGCCGCGGTTACACGCGTTGCAGGAGCTCCAGGAGCTTGCGGTCGAGCTTGTGCCCGTACCAGTCCTCGTAGTCCACGTCGCTTCGACCCGAGTCAAGGATGCCGAAGCTGCCATGCATTTCCCAGAGTCCGAAGCCGATGTTTCGTTCGGCCAGCACCTCCAGCACGTCGCCGAACCAGGCGAGAAAGACCTCGTGTGGAGTCTTGTTGTAGCAACCGCATTCGCCGCAATGGACGCCTACTCCCTGGTCCTGCAAGTCGAACCAAGGTTGGTAGAACTTTTTGAGGGATTCGCGATTGGCTTCTGGTCCGTCGGGCCATTTGGGGGGCGGCAGGCTTTCGGGGTCCTTGTAGACCCATGGCGCCTTGTGATGGGAGATGTTGAAAGGCACGTAGCCACGGCAGCTCTGAGCGATATCGAGATCCGCTAGCTCCGGCACGGCGATGTGTCCGCCGTTGTTGCCGTCGGCGACGATGAGGTGCTCGGGAGCGTGCTGGCGGATGCTTTCCACGGCGGCTTTGGCCACGCGGTGGTAGGTCGCGCCCGGAACGGCTTCCCGCTTGCCGTGTTGGTCGTTCATGTCCTCACGCAAGGAAGGCTCGTTTAGCAAGTCGAAGCTGATGAGCTCTTTCGGCAAGCCGCTGTAGCGCTTGCTCCACATGGCCCAGTGATGGCAAAAGGCGTCCAAGGCGTCTTGGTCGGACCAGAGGTTGTAGGGCTCGTGGAAGCCGGCGTTGATGCAGTAGCCCGGGGCTCGGTGGAGGTTTAGGCTTACGTGCAGGCCGTAGTTGTGGGCCTTTTCGATGATGGCGTCGACCTCAGCGACTTTCTTTTCCGAGAATTTGTAAACTTCCTCGGGGGTGATGTCCTTGCTGTAGTCGATGTCGAGGAAATATGGATACGCCATGGGGATGCGTACGAAGTCGAAGCCCCAGTCGCGCATCCACTTGAAGCTCTCCTCTGAGGTGTGGATCCGCGCCTCCGCAGGGTTGGGCACGAAAAAGTCTAGGAAGTTGAATCCCTTCCATTTGGGAAGGGATTGGTGCATTGGTTTCATGGCTTGGGGTGAAGGCTGGGAGGAGATTGCTCGTGGAGCAAGGCCGGCTGCGGCGAGGCCGAGGGCTGACTTTTTAATAAACTCTCTTCTTGGGTAGCGTGGGATATCCATGGTTAGTAGGGGACAATGGTTTCCTAAGTCTCGCAGGTCTCGGCCCAAAGGCAAACGGCATCCCGGATTGCAGGTGGGCAAAGGGGGCGTTTATGGGCTCGATTTCGCTCTACCAAATGAGTAGTTTGCGGTAGATTCGTCCTACTTGTCATTTTCTGATGAATACGGTCTGCGAATAAACGAATTCGCGAGCAGACTGGCTGGGCGAAGCGCGAGCGAGGGTTGACCTCGCAGCCTTGTCGGCTTTGTTAGCCGCTCATGGACCAATACCTTAGCGCTCTGATGGGCGGAATTTTGCTAGGCGCGGCAGCTTTCTTCCTGAGGCTCGCTCTCGGCTTCCCTCTGGGGATTTCGGGTTTTCTTAGCAAAGCGTTGAGCTTCAAGCTTGAGGTGGCAGGCTGGCGTCTCAGTTTTTTGGCTGGCATGCTTGCAACGGCGGTCGCCTTGGCCGTGTTCAATCCGGCAAGTATCTCCGAGCCTTTGAGCGCGGACCTTTGGCTGATCGCGGTTGCGGCGTTGCTCGTTGGCGGTGGCGCGAGAATCGCGGGCGGCTGTACCAGCGGTCACAGTTTGTGCGGAATGGGTAGCCTTGATTTGGACTCGGTCGTGGCGACCTTGATCTTCATCGCCTCCGGCGCTCTGACGGTCTTTTTCATGGAAGGGTTCTTTGCATGAAACGAAATCTTTATGCGTTTTTAGCCGGGGCGGTTTTTGCGTTCGGATTGGCTCTCTCGGGAATGTCCCAGCCTTCGAAGGTGAGAGGGTTTCTCGACTTCTTTGGGGAGTGGGACATGACCTTGCTTTTCGTGCTTGGCCCTGCCGTCGGTATCTACGTATTGGGTACGCGACTTGCCGATAAGTTATCTCCCAAGCGCTTCGTTTGCGACTCGGAACCTGAGCGGATGGATACGCGATTCTTCGTCGGCTGCGTTCTGTTCGGGATCGGTTGGGGCATGGTTGGAATCTGCCCTGGCCCCTCGATCGTGATCTTAGGGCAAGGGACGCTTCCTGTCTTTCTCTTCTTCGGCTTCCTGCTGGTTGGCATCTTTTCGGCCGACAGGTTGCTGGAGCGCTTTAGCGGCGGAAAGTGAAGGAGAGCGATCCGAAGCTCTGCCCGCCGACCTGCTCGCGAAACTCTTCGCTACGATAGACCATCAGGAAGGATAGCTTGAATCCAGGTTTCGAATACGCGAATCCGGCTTCGGCTTCGTGTACCCATGGGTTGCGGGTGACGCTATGGCTCTTTCCGTTACGGTTTCCGTCGAGAAAAAGGTTCTGCGCGACGTAGCTGGATTTTCCGCCGAGGATCCAGTAGAACCGCTTCGGTCGCAGTTCTTGGGGAAGATGCCGGTACTTCGCTCTGCTGTCGACATATCGAGCGGGCGAACCAAGCCGATCGGGCGAAGGCCCGCCGAGCTGACGTTTGCCGAGGCGGATTTGGAAGCCTTGGCTGAGGCTGCTGTCGATGTTACCGAGGGAGACCCGAGTGTTTTCGGAGAACTGCAGGCTCCGTTCGTTGCCGAACTGCCAGGTGTATCGCGTCTTGTTGCGACTGCGCTCTAGGGCGTATCCAAATTCGTCCGACAGCTGGTTGTGCCAGCCAAGCGGCATACGGTCGTCTATGAGTTCGTGTACGGCGCGTTGAATGTCCTCGGCGAAGGAGCTCGGACCTACGAGACCCAAGGTAAGCTGCCAAGAGTGCGTTGAGTCCGCTGTGCTGCGATGCTGCCCGTAGCGAAGGTAGCTCCAGCCTGCGTAGGGACGGTCATCTTCCACCACGTTGATCGCGTCAAGGTCGTCGGGGGTGAAAATGAGCTGTCCCAAGGCGAGGGTGTTGTGAAAGCGGGCATTGTCGTCCGTTTTGCTCCACGGCTTGTAGGCGAATTCGAATTCGGTGCCGGCGGTGTAGCGGGAGTCGGTTCCGCCCGGAGCGTCGTTCTCCAAGCGCAGGGTGAAGGAGTCGATCTCTCGGCTCGCTTGGAGCGTCGATGCGAACAGGGCCGCTTGCAGGAAGACGGTTCCGCGCAGGAAATACCGCTTCATCAGCCTGACTGCGTTCTTAGTCATCTGAGTGATTCGTTTGGCCCGCTGAGGGGCGGAGCGAGTGTATAGGCAAGGCTCCGCCCCAGCAGCAGGATTTGCTGTTTCCTCTCCTAAAAAGAAGTGTGTTTGCCGTGCGGCGGCCTTAAACCGCTACTGCCAATTCGGCTTCTTGCTCGGCCGTGTCGTTGAACTCGGACTCGAAGTGCTTGTGCAGCTTCTTGCGAGCCCGATGCGTGTGGCTGAGGATGGTTCCGCGCGGCACGCCAGTGCGCTCCGCGATTTCGGAAGCGGTGTAGCCTTCGACTACGTTCATCCTGAGATAGGTGCGTTCGTTGTCGCTGAGCACGCTGAGCAGGGAGTCGATGTCGGTGTTGGCGCCGAAGCTTTGCTCGCGTCCAATGGCGAAGTCGCGGTCCTCGAGCGAGTCGAATTGCACGATCTTGGAGCGGCGTACGCCGTCGATGAAAAGGTTGCGGATCGCCCGGTAGAGCAGGCGGCGGTCGGTGACTTCGCCGTACTTCTGCACGAGCTTGAGCCAGGCTTGCTGGGCGAGGTCCTCGGCGTCGTGGCTGTTGCGCGTAAAGCCGTAGGCGTAGTTGCGGCCTTGGCGGATCAGCTCCGATGCGGCTTGGACGGGGGAGGACTCAATATTGGATTTCATGGCGATCTGAAAGGTTAGTGTTTGCTGTTGTAACACATAAAGCGACCGGTCGGTCGGTTTGATTGCCGATAGTTTCCGAATTCTGGAAAAAGTTCTAGGAAAAAGTTTGGTATGATCGGGATGCGAACGGATAAGGCTTTGATGATCAGAAGATAAAGTCCGGTTTGCGGGTTCTCTCCTAGGGGGATGGATTGCTAATCAGGAGCGCCGCGAGACTCAGGACCTCAAAATGCTTGGGGGTACAAAAAGCATCACCATATTGCGGGGAGACTCTCTCGAAGGTGGGGCTGGCGCTCGCGCCACGCCGCAACTTCCAAATCCTGCAACGCGGCGCGTCGCAAGCGACGGCCCCCACAGGTAATTAGCGATTCCACTGCTTTGGGTGATGAACCAAGAAAAGCGGCAACCGGATAGGGATGCCGCTGGGCGACTCTTTGAATTGGCCACTCCTAGTTGGCGGAGAGCAATTCCTCGAGCTTTTCCTCGGTGAGGTAGGCGGGGTGCCCTTTGTACAGCACGATGCCGTTGGGATCCATGAGGGCGACTTGAGGGATGCTGCGGATCTGGAAGAAGTCGGCCATGCGGTCCTGAGGGTCGATGGCGCTGTAGTATTCCATGCGAGGCGATTTCATGGACTCCACCTTTTGGCGCGACTCGCGGGAGACGCCTACGACGGTGAGCCGGTCCTGATAGGTGGCGTGCAGCTCGTTCATGTGAGGGATCGCTCGGATACAGGGCCCGCACCAAGTGGCCCAAAAGTCGATGAGCAAGTACTTGCCTTCTCGTTGGGGGGGCTCGGAAATCCATTCCGCAACCTCGAAAGCTGGGCCCGGCTTGCCGACGAACAGGTCGGCGTCGTTGGCGGGGCGGGGCTTGTTTTGCCAGTAGGCAAAGCCGACGAGGGCGACGACGAGCAAGAGGGAGGGGAGGGCTTTTTTCACGGCAGCCTATTCCGCAAGAATCTTTTCCACCTGCTTCTTGGCGATCTCGATGGGGCCGGTCTTGCAAAAGCTCTGGGCCGCGACGGTGGCTCCCTCGGAAAGCAGGTAGATGGCTCCGGCGCGTTGCTCGCGGTCGGCGTCGGAGGCGTTCGGTAGATGCTGGTCGACGAGGCTGCGTATGAAGGCCAGGAAGTCTTTCTTGTAGCCGCGGATGGCTTGTCGCATGGGGCAGCCGAGGTCCGGAGATTCGGCAAGCATGTTGAGCATGGCGCATCCGCGGTAGCTGCAGGCAGCGGCCCCTTTGGCCTGGTAGTCGAAAAGCGCGACCAGTTTGCGGGCCGGCTCGTCGCCGAATTGCTCGAGGTAGGCGTTGCGGCAGGCGATCCACTTTTCGCTGCCGCGGCGCAGCCATTCCAGGCCGAGCTCTTCCTTCGACTTAAAATGGCAATAGAAAGTCCCTTTGGCGATGTCAGCAGCTTCGATGATCTGCTTGATGCCAGTCACGTGGTAGCCTTGCTCGAAGAAGAGCTTGGAGGCGACCTCGATGATTTGGTTCTTTCTGTTGGTCTTTTCGGTCATGCGTGAAGCTTTTGGTTCTCTCGTGTCCGCGAGAGGCGGTCAAGTTCCATGTAGACTCCACGAGAATTGGGGCCGAATGACTGCGTGCGTGGGGCTCGGACGCCGCCGGAAGGGGGTTGCGCCCTGCTTCCAGGCTGGTTTGCTGGTAGGGCGATTTCCAACAGACCGCTATCCCCTTCATCCCATCCCTTCATGTCCTTCCTCAAAAATCTGCTGACTGTATTTGCCCTTTCATGCCTTTGCTTTGGCTCCAGCCTTTGGGCGGAGGAGAGGCCTAACATCGTTTTCGTCTTGGTCGACGACATGGGGTACTCGGACCTCGGCTGCTACGGAGGCGAGATTCAAACGCCCAACATCGATCGGCTGGCCGAGCGAGGCGTTCGTTTCTCCCAAATGTACAACACGGCGAAGTGCTTTCCATCGCGGGCTTGCTTGCTGACGGGAATTTACGCGCAGCAGAGCGGCATGGACAAGAAGCACGGTGAGATGAAGAACGCGGTCACGCTGGGCGAGGTCCTGCGTGAGGCCGGGTACCGTACGCTCGCCTCGGGCAAGCATCATGGAACGGAGAATCTTTACGACCGCGGTTTCGACCATTACTACGGCTTGCGAGACGGATGCTGCAATTTCTGGAATCCGGGCGAGCGGCGACCCGGCGAACCTGAGCCCGGTCGCAAGCGGGCCCGTCACTGGTGCATCGACGAGCAAACGTTCTATCCTTACACGCCGGAGGATCCTGACTTTTACGCGACCGATGCCTTTACGGATCGCGCCTTGGAGTGGTTGGAGGAACCGGAAACGCAGCAGAAGCCCTTCTTTCTCTACCTCGCTTACACGGCGCCTCACTACCCGCTGCATGCTTGGCCGGAGGATATCGCGAAGTACAAGGGCGTTTACGACGAGGGCTATCACGTCATCCAGCGGCGCCGTTACCAGCGGCAAGTGGAGATGGGCTTGGTCGATCCCGAGACGACGCCTTTCACCCAAGAGCCCAAGCCCGGGGCTTGGGAAACTCTGAGCCGTGACGAAAGAGCGAAGGAGGCGCAGCGCATGGAGATTTATGCGGCGATGCTGGATCGCGTGGACCAGAACATCGGGCGCTTGGTGGACAAGTTGCAGGCTCACGGACGGTTGGAAAACACCATCATCATGTTTGCGTCTGACAACGGCGGCTGCGCGGAGGGAACCGGAGCGGTCGTCTTTTCGGAGGATCCCAATGATGCCGGCACACTCGCCAGCTACGATACGGTAGGCGAGAATTGGGCGATCGTGCAGAACACCCCGTTTCGATTTTATAAGAACTACAGCCACGAAGGCGGGATCTGCACGCCTTTCATCGTTTCATGGCCTGACGGGATTAAGGAGAAGGGCGCGATGAACGACCAGGTTTCCCATTTCATAGACATTATGCCGACGCTCGTCGAAATAGGAGAGACGACGTATCCGAAAAGTTATTACGGAGAGAAAATCGTACCAATGCAGGGTGTCAGTTTGTTGCCGGCTTTCAGCGGCGGTAAGGTCGCGCGCCCTGAACCGCTTTTCTGGCAATGGAAGCAAGGAGGAGCGGTGCGGCTAGGAGACTTGAAAGCTGTTAAGTGGGGGCCTCAGTGGGAACTCTACGACCTGTCTAAGGATCGCAACGAAACGGAGAATCTAGCCGCGAGCCATGCCGAGGAACTGAGCGGTTTGGTCGCTCGCTGGGAGCAGTGGATGGCGAGTTTCGATCCGGAAGAGTGAGCGAATTGTCGCTCGCCGAAAAGAGGGAAACGAAAGTGGGTCGCTGCCTGCGTCTCTCGTTTTCGTCTCCCTCGCTTTGGTGGCGTTTTTAGGCGTATCCAAAATATGGAACGTCGAGTTCTAGCCGCGGAGCAGGTCTTGGATAGTGAGGTAGACGAGAGAGCTGAGAACGAGGACGGAATATACGATTACTGTGATCATGGTGTGTATGGTTTTAAGGTTGAACTGCGTTCGATTGAACGTGCTTACCTTTTATCATACCCCGCGCCAAAGCTGGTCGGCTTTACCTAAGTCGCTTTGACTCAATGAAATAAAAAACCGAGGAAAACTTCCTCGGTTTTGGCGGATGGGATACGTCCCATTTTTGGAACGGGTGAAATCCCGTTTGCGAAGCGTTGAGCGAACGAGCGCTCCTAGAGGCATGACATGGATCAAACGTAGTGCCGCGCATTAGCCGGCGGCCGCGCTGCAGGATCTGTCCTCAGCGGTCGCTGCGTCGCATGCGATGTTCGACCCGTGACAGAGAGCTAGGCTTCCTTGTGTTGGGAGATCAATTCCTGCAGGGCGCTGGCGCTGAGTCGCGCGGGGTGTCCTTTCCAGAGCACGGTGCCTTCGGGGCTCATGAGAACCATGTGGGGGATGCCGCGAATTTGGAAGAAGCTGGACATGCGGCCCTCGGGATCGATGGCGCTGTAGTAGTCCATTTTTGGAGACGACATGGATTCGACCTTGGCGCGGGATTCTCGGGAGAGGCCAACCAAGGTGACCTCTTCCTTGAAGGAGGCGTGCAGATCGTTGACGTGCGGGATGCTTTGGATACAGGGGCCGCACCAGGTGGCCCAGAAGTCGATGAGCAGGAACTTGCCTTCCATTTCCGGCTTTTCGGAGATCCATTCCTTTACGTGGAATTCGGGTCCGGGCTTGCCGATGAAGTCGGTCTCGCTGGGCGCGGCGGACGGGCCGCGAAACCGGATTTTTTCCAAGTCCACGTTCTTGCTCTTGAGGTCGGATACTAGTTTTTGGAATTTCTCTTCGTCGACCGGGAGTCCGGCTTCTTCCAGCTTGGCTCGAAGGGTCTCTTCGTAGGCTGGGTTGTCGGGCAGCATCGGATCGGCCATTAGGGTTTGGAGGCCGAGCATGGATGCGGCGGATATCACGCTTAACAGCAGGCGTTTCGTTTTCATAGGGTGTCGGGGTTGGATGTTGATTTAGATTCGGAAGGGTAGAACTGAGACGAGGAGATTGGTTCCTTGGTTAAGTAGCCGACAGGTAATCGCGTGACAAGCACGCTCCCACTTGTGAGAAGCGGGTTTACTGTGCTGTGGCGGCTTCGAGCTGGTCGAGGTGGTTGAGGTAGTCGCTGACGTTGCCGGGGAAGAGGGTGAGCCCGTCTTTGCGCACTTCGAGGACCTTGGTGGCGATGGGGTCAATGAAGGAGCGGTTGTGGGTGACGATGAGGTAGGCGCCGGTGTATTCCTTGAGGGCCTTTTGCAGGGCGTCCTGGGAGCGCATGTCCAAGTGGTTGGTCGGCTCGTCGAGGATGAGGAAGTTGGCGGGCTGGGCCAGCATCTTGGCCAAGGCGAGGCGGTTGCGTTCGCCGCCGGAGAGGACTTTTACCTTCTTGAAGACGTCGTCGCCGCGGAAGAGGAAGGTGCCGAGGATGCCGCGGATGGAGGTGCCGTTTTTGCCGGCGGAGACTTCCTCCATGGTTTCCAGCACGGTGAGGTTGGGGTCGAGCTCGTCGGCCTGATGCTGGGCGAAGTAGGAGAGCTGGGTGGCCCCGCCGAGCTCGCGTTCGCCGGACTGGAAAGGCTCCACGCCGGCGATGATCTTGGCGATGGTGGTCTTGCCGGCGCCGTTGACGCCAACGACTGCGATGCGGTCGCCGCGCTCGATGCGCAGGTCGGCGTCTTTGATGACTTGGTGTTCGCCGTAGGCCTTGCTGAGCTTGTCCAGCTTGATGACGGTTTGGCTGGAGTGAGGCGGCGGGGCGAAGGAGAAGGAGACCCAGTCTTCTTCCTTTTCGATGACGATGCGTTCGATCTTGTCGAGCTGCTTGATGCGGGACTGGGCTTGGCGGGCTTTGGAGGCCTTGGCCTTGAAGCGGTTGATGAACTGCTCGGCTTGGGCGATTTCCTTTTGCTGGCTCTTGAAGGCCTTGAGCTGGAGCTCCTTGCGCTCGGCGCTTTGGCGTTCGTAGACGCTGTAGTTTCCGCTGTAGGTATAGAGGTTGCCGAGGGAGAGCTCGAAGGTGCGGTTGCAAATCTCGTCGAGGAAGCCGCGGTCGTGCGAGATCATGAGCAGCGAGCCCTCGTAGGACTTGAGGTAGGTTTCCAGCCAGTGCTGGGAGGTGACGTCCAAGTGGTTGGTCGGTTCGTCGAGCAGCAGCAGCGAAGGTTGGGCGAGGATGAGCTTGGCGAGGGCGATGCGCATCTGCCAGCCGCCGGAGAATTCCTCGGTCTTGCGCTTCATGTCCTTGGTGGAGAAGCCGAGGCCGAGCAGGACGGACTCGATGCGGGAGGGCAGCTTGCCGACGTCGAGGTCTTCAAGGCGGTGCTCCCAGCTGCCGATGAGCTCGAGGGTTTCGTAGAATTCTTCGGAAGATGTATCCATTTCGTCGAGACGGGCTTCCGCTTCCTCGATCTTGGCCTTGAGGCCGAGGATGTCGGCGAAGGCGGTCTCGGTTTCCTCGAAAAGGGTTTTGCTGTGCATCTCGATGCCGTCCTGGGGGAGGTAGCCGAAGGTGACGTAGTTGGCCTTGTCTACCTTGCCGCTGTCGAATTCCTCCAGACCGCAGAGGACTTTGAGCAGGGTGCTCTTGCCGGCGCCGTTGCTGCCTACCAAGCCGATGCGGTCGTGGGAGGTTATGGTGGCGTTGATCTCCTTGTAGAGATAGCGTTCTCCGTACTGGAGGGTGATGTTTTGCAGAGCGATCATGGCGAGCGGCGTTGGCGAAATGGCGGCCACTTGTGCGTGAGAGCGGGTCGCCCGTCAATGACGGAGCGCGTGCAGCATTATTAGAGTGGCAAGTGGGAGCGCTCTTGGCGTAGCGTGGCGGGATGCTGCGTGTTTCGGCCAGAGTAGGGATCCCATTGCAGGAGATTGAGATAAAGGCGGTGCGTTCGCAGGGGTCCGGCGGCCAGCACGTGAACAAGGTTTCCACGGCGATCCAGCTTTTCTTCGATATCCGGGCCTCGTCCCTGCCGGAAGCCGTCAAAGCCCGCCTGCTGGAGCGAAAGGACCATCGGATCAACGAGGACGGCTTGGTAGTGATCAAGTCGCAGGAGTCGCGCTCGCAGGAGGCGAACAAGGAGGCGGCTTTGGCCCGCTTGAAGGAATTGGTGGCGGGAGCTCTGGTGGTCCCCAAGAAGCGGCGTCCCTCCAAGCCGACGCGGGCTGCCAAGGAGCGTCGCCTGAAGGGGAAAGCTATCCGCGGCAGGACCAAGAGCTTACGCGGCCGCCCCAGCTCCTCCGATTAATTTTGCCTTGAAAGCTCGCCCCGGAATGGCTCTTGTGCTCGCTCCCCGTAGGCTACGGTCCGCTGGGAAAGGCTCGTTTCGGTAAGATCCGCGCTCCGCCTCCGCGAAAATTGGGGGCATCCATATTTTGGCTTGTGGGAGCGGCCTTATCGAATAGAACTTTATATAACTATAATTTATAGTTTTTAACTCGCAGAACAACGACTACTAATAGTAGCCGTTTTTTTGTCGTGTTAACTCCACGTAATCAGCGACTTAGATTTTTTAGAGAACACCGAAATTTTAGGCATATGATCGATAACCAGGAAGAAAAGAAGGGGCTCTACTGCCCAGAATTGGAGCGCGATAGTTGTGGTATCGGTTTTGTGGCGAATTTGAAGGGCCGCAAGTCGCACGACGTGATCGAGAACGCGCTGGTGATGTTGACCAACATGGAGCACCGTGGCGGCACGGGCTACGACGTATGCTGTGGTGACGGCGCGGGTCTCTTGATCCAGGTTCCCCACGCCTTCCTCAAGGAAGACTTGGCCAAACGCGACATCAGCCTCCCCCAAGCCGGCGACTACGGCGTGGGCATGATTTTCTTCCCCAAGGACGAAGCGAAGCGCGAAGAGTGCCGCGAGCTGCTCAACCGCAACCTCGAAACCCTCGGCCTGGAGGTCATCTGCTACCGCGAGGTTCCTCGCGACAACTCCGGCCTCGGCCAGGCGTCCCTCGACACTGAGCCAAACGTGGAGCAAGTCTTCGTGGCCAAGCCCGAGGATCTCGACGCGGAAGGCTTCGAGCGCAAGCTGTACGTCGCTCGCAACTACTCGATCCACCTCGCTCGCGAAACCGTGAGCGGCATCGGCGACGACTTCTACATCATTTCGATGTCGGCTCGCACCATCACCTACAAGGGCCAGCTCACCACGGCTCAGGTGCGCGAGTACTACCTCGACCTGCAGAACGAGAAGGTGGTTTCCGCTTTGGCGATGTTCCACTCCCGCTTCTCGACCAACACTTTCCCGGCGTGGCGTTTGGCGCAGCCCTTCCGTTTTCTCTCCCACAACGGTGAGATCAACACGGTTCGCGGCAACATCAACTGGATGCGCGCTCGCGAAGTGCTGCTCGAGACCAGCAACTTCACCAAGGAGGAGCTCAAGATGCTCCACCCGATCTGCGACAGCCACATGTCCGACTCGGCCAACCTCGACATGGTGATCGAGCTGCTCGTGCTCAGCGGTCGTCCGCTCGCCCACGTCATGATGATGGCAATTCCAGAGGCGTGGCAGAAGCAAGAAGACATGGACCCCATCAAGCGTGCCTTCTACGAGTACCACTCCTGCATCATGGAGCCATGGGACGGTCCAGCCTCCATCTCTTTCACCGATGGCAACGTCATCGGCGCGACCCTCGACCGCAACGGTCTGCGTCCTTCCCGCTTCCTGGTTACCGACGACGACATGCTCGTCATGGGCTCCGAGACCGGCAGCTTGAAGGTCGACCAGTCCAAGGTCGTTCGCAAGGGACGCCTCCAGCCCGGCAAGATCTTTATCGCTGACCTCGCCCAAGGCCGCATCATTTCCGACGAAGAGGTCAAGCAGGACATCAGCTCCCGTCAGCCTTACGGCGAGTGGCTCAAGGATCACAAGATCACCCTTGAAGAGCTACCCGAGGCAGAGATTACGGTGACTCCCAAAAGCAAGTACAAGCTGCAAAACCGCCAGAAGGCCTTTGGCTACACCGAGGAAGATCTCAACCTCATTCTCGCCGGCATGGTGGGCACTGCCAAGGAACCGCTTGGCTCCATGGGTGCCGACAACCCGTTGGCTGTCCTTTCCGACAAGCCGCAGCACCTCTCCAACTACTTCAAGCAACTCTTCGCCCAGGTAACCAATCCTCCGATCGACCCGATCCGCGAAGAGATGGTCATGTCGCTGCAGAGCTACATCGGCGGTTCGGTCAATCTCCTCTCCGAGACGCCTCGCCATTGCCATAAGATCGAGATCCGCCAGCCCGTCCTCTCCAGCGAGGACCTGCTCAAGATCAAGTATATCGACCATGACCATTTTCAGGCTCGCGCTATCGACTGTACCTTCCCGGCCAACGGCAAGGAAGGCGCCCTCGAGCATGCCCTCGAACGCATTTGCCGCGATGCCGCGGACGCGGCCATCGAAGGCTATCAGATCATCATCCTTTCGCACCGCAGCATAGACAGCGACCACGCTCCCGTGCCTTCGCTGCTCGCGACCGGCGCCGTACACCACCACCTCATTCGCAAGGGTCTCCGCGCGGACGCGGAAATCGTGGTCGAAGCCGGTGACGTTTGGGAAACCCACCACGTTGCAACCCTCGTTGGTTACGGCGCGGCAGCGGTTAATCCTTACCTCGCCCTCGAAACCCTCGCCGCCCTGCGCGACGAAGGCGTAGTGGACGCGACATTCGACGACGAGACCCTCTACAAGCGTTACTGCAAGGCGGTGAACAGCGGTCTGCTCAAGATCTTCTCCAAGATGGGGATCTCGACCCTGCAGTCTTACCAAGGCGCCCAGATCTTCGAAGCGCTCGGCATCAACAAGAAGGTCATCGACAAGTACTTCGCCGGCACCGTTAGCCGTATCGAAGGTATCGGCATGGACCAAATCGCAGCGGAAGCGCTTGCCAAGCACCGCGCCGGTTTCCCGAAGGACAACGACATCTTCGACGAAGACGAGCTCGAGTCCGGCGGCAGCTACGCATGGCGTAAGGACGGAGAGCGTCACCTCTTCAACCCGACCACCATCCGCCTGCTCCAGCAAGCGACTGCGACCAACAACGTGGACGTCTTCCGCGAATACGCTCGCAACATCGACGACCAGTCCAAGGAAGCTTACACCTTGCGCGGCTTGATGAAGTTCAAGTCGGACCGCCGCAGCATCCCGCTCGACGAAGTCGAACCCGCAGAAAAGATCTTCAAGCGCTTCGCGACTGGAGCGATGTCCTTCGGATCGATCTCTTGGGAAGCGCACACCACGCTCGCGATCGCGATGAACCGTCTCGGCGGCAAGTCCAACTCCGGCGAAGGGGGCGAAGACCCAATCCGTTTCACGCCAGAGGCCAACGGCGACTCCATGCGTTCCGCTATCAAGCAGGTCGCTTCCGGACGTTTCGGCGTTAACTCCTACTACCTCACCAACGCGGACGAGCTGCAGATCAAGATGGCTCAGGGCGCGAAGCCAGGTGAAGGCGGTCAGCTGCCCGGCCACAAGGTCGACGCGTGGATCGGCAAGACGCGTGGCTCCACTCCAGGTGTGGGCCTCATTTCTCCACCGCCTCACCACGACATCTACTCGATCGAGGACTTGGCCCAGCTCATCTACGACTTGAAGAACGCCAACCGCGATGCGCGTATCAACGTGAAGCTCGTTTCCGAAGCGGGCGTTGGCACGATCGCTGCCGGTGTTTGCAAGGGATATGCGGACGTTGTATTGATCGCTGGATACGACGGTGGTACGGGCGCTTCGCCGCTCAGCTCCATCAAGCACGCTGGTCTTCCATGGGAACTCGGCCTTGCCGAAACCCACCAGACGCTCGTTCGCAACCGTCTCCGTAGCCGTATCGTCGTACAGACGGATGGTCAGCTCAAGACGCCTCGCGACTTGGCGATCGCTACGCTCCTCGGCGCGGAAGAATGGGGAAGCGCCACAGCGGCCCTCATCGTTGAAGGTTGTATCATGATGCGTAAGTGTCACTTGAATACATGTCCGGTCGGCGTTGCTACGCAGAACCGCGAGCTCCGCAGCCGTTACCGCGGCAAGGTTGAGCACGTTGTCAACTTCTTCACCATGATGGCTGAAGGTCTCCGCGAAATCATGGCTGAGCTCGGTTTCCGCACCGTTGACGAAATGGTCGGCCAGAGCCAGTGCCTCGAGTTCCGCGAAGACGTCGACCACTGGAAGTACAAGAACGTCGACCTCTCGCCGATCCTCTTCAAGCAGGAAGCCTACGAAGGCGACAGCTTGTACCAGACGATCGAGCAGAAGCACCTCATCCACGACATCATCGACCGCAAGCTCATCAAGGACGCGGCCGCTTCCTTGGCGGACTGCGAGCCGGTTAAGCTATCGTATGAGATTGTGAATACAGACCGTTCGGTGGGCGCCATGCTCTCCAACGAGATTTCCAAGATCTACAAGGGCGACGGTTTGCCGGAAGGCACCATCGACGTGAAGTTCCACGGCTCCGCTGGTCAGAGTTTCGGCGTATTCACCGCGAAGGGTGTTCGCTTCGAGCTTGAGGGCGACTCCAACGACTACTTCGGCAAGGGCCTCTCGGGCGGAACGCTGGTCGTCTACCCAGACAAGGCAGCTCCGTTCAAGGCGCGTGAAAACGTGATCATCGGTAACGTCGCTTTCTTCGGCGGTACGGATGGCCAAGCCTTCATCCGCGGTATGGCGGGCGAGCGCTTCTGCGTTCGTAACTCCGGCGTGACGGCGGTTGTGGAAGGCGTCGGCGATCACGGTTGTGAATACATGACCGGTGGCCGCGCGGTGATCCTCGGCGAAACGGGCCGTAACTTCGCAGCCGGTATGTCCGGCGGCGTGGCTTACGTTCTCGACCGCGACGGAAGCTTCCCAGCCAAGTGCAACATGGAGATGGTTCGCCTCGGCTCCGTCGAAAAGGAAGAGCACAAGGCGGAACTGAAGGGCCTCGTCGAGCGTCACCTCAAGGAAACCGATTCCGACGTAGCTCGCGAGCTGCTGGAAGATTGGGACGCCTCGCTGGCCAAGTTCGTTCTCGTGATGCCAACCGACTACGAGCGCATGCTCGAGCTCATGGACAAGGCCCGCGCCACGAACAAGTTCGATAACGAATACGACGTCGCGGTGGAAGCCTTCGACATGCACCTCGCCTCCATGGCATAACCCGAAGCTAACAAGACACCCGAAGGAGAATACAGACCATGGGAAAACCTACAGGATTTCTAGAACAAGACCGCCAGAACGCGACCGATCGTGACCCAATCCTTCGCCTCGGCGACTGGAACGAAGTGCACGAAGAAATGCCGGAAAACGAGATCAAGGCCCAGGCTGCTCGTTGTATGGATTGCGGTGTACCGTTTTGCCACGCAGGCGATTCGCAGCACTTCACCGGCATCGCTGGCTGCCCCGTCAACAACCTGATCCCCGAGTGGAATCACTTGGTGTACAAGGGCCGTTGGAAGGACGCTTTCGGGCGTCTCATGAAGACCAACAACTTCCCCGAGTTCACCGGCCGCGTTTGTCCGGCTCCGTGTGAAAGCTCGTGCGTGCTCGGCATCAACCAGAAGCCGGTCACCATCAAGCACCACGAAGTTTCCATTATCGACCGTGCTTTCGAAATGGGTTGGGTGGAAGCCAAGCCGCCAGCCAAGCGCACAGGCAAGAAGGTGGCCGTAGTTGGTTCCGGTCCTGCAGGCCTCGCTTGCGCTGACCAGCTGAACCAAGCGGGTCACACGGTTGTCGTTTACGAGCGTGCCGATCGTCCGGGCGGACTTCTCATGTACGGCATCCCGAACATGAAGCTCGAGAAGGACGTGGTCCTGCGCCGCATCAAGTTGCTGGAAGACGAAGGTATCCAATTCCGTTGCGGAGTGGAGATCGGCAAGGACATCACCGCGACTCGCCTGAAGGACGACTACGATTCCGTGGTCATCTGTACGGGCGCCACCAAGCCACGTGACCTTCCCGTTCCCGGCCGCGAGCTCAAGGGCGTTCACTTCGCCATGGAGTTCCTCGGAGCAAACACCAAGAGCTTGCTCGATTCCAAGCACGCCGACGGCAACTACATTTCCGCCAAGGGCAAGAACGTCGTCGTCATCGGCGGCGGTGACACCGGTACTGACTGTGTGGGTACGTCCCTACGCCACGAGTGCGAGAGCGTTATCCAGCTCGAAATCATGCCTCGCCCCAGCGAAGAACGCGCTCCTGGCAACGAGTGGCCGCAGTACGCACGCGTGCTCAAGGTCGACTACGGCCAAGAAGAAGCGATCGCCAAGCAAGGCGAAGATCCTCGCCAGTACTTGGTCATGACCAAGGAATTCCTCGGTGACGCAGACGGCAACCTCCGCGCTCTCAAGACGGTAGAAGTCGAGTGGAAGAAGAATCCAGAAGGACGCTTCATCCCGGCTGAAGTTCCCGGTAGCGAAAAGGAAGTGCCAGCTCAGCTCGCTCTTCTCGCCATGGGCTTCCTCGGACCAGAGCAAACCATCATCGAGCAGCTCGGCGTCGAAACCGACGAGCGCAGCAACGCCAAGGCAGCTTACGGCAAGTACGCCACCAGCGTCGACGGCATCTTCGCAGCGGGTGACGCCCGTCGCGGTCAGAGCCTCATCGTTTGGGCGATCAACGAAGGTCGCGGCGCGGCACGCGCGGTGGACATGCACCTCATGGGCGAAACCACGCTCCCGCTCTAAGCGAGCAACGCGAAGGTTTACAAACTTCAAAAGGCGTATCGATTTGTTCGATACGCTTTTTGTGGTTGTGGGAAGCGACCTTGCGTCGCGATTGATCAGGCAGGAAATCGCGACGCAAGGTCGCTTCCCACAGGAGCTTTTATTTGTAGGGCCGTCGCTTGCGACGCGCCGCATTGCAGGATTTGGAAGTTGCGGCGTGGCGCGAGCGCCAGCCCTACGCGTTACTCTTTCTCGTGTGCCCGTTCCAAGGGTACGATCACGTTGCGGATGGCTCGAGCCCAGACGTCGTAGCCGGCTTGGTTGAGGTGTACGCCGTCTTCCACGTAGTAGTCGGCGATCAGCTCTCCTTGCGGGCCGAGCAGGGGTGTCATGACGTCTACGAAGACGAAGCGCGGGTCCTGCAGGCAGAGGGTCTCGATGATGGAGTTGGCCTTGAGCGAGTCGGCCAGCACGCCCGCCCGTTTGGTGCTGGGCTTGATGGAGATGACGTAGATGCGGATGGCGGGATCTTGCTCGTGTACCTTCGTCGCGAAGGTGAGGAAGTCGCGGGCAACTTCGAAGGGGGTCATGCCGCTGTTGATGTCGTTGTCGCCTTCGTAGAGCAGGATGGCTCGCGGATTGTAAGGGGCGACGAGGGAGTCGAAGTGAGCGATGGCGTCCTTGAACTTGCTGCCGCCGAAGCCGAGCTTCACGAGGGAGAGCGGGGCGAGGTCTGCATCCATGCGGTCGGCCCACATGCGCATGGAGGAGCTGCCGATGCAGAGGATGGAGCCGTCGGCGGGCGGCGATTCCTGGCGGCGGGTTTCGAAGGCGGCGATCTCTTTAGCGAAGGGGAGCGGTTCCGCGGTTGCCTTCCAGCTTGGCAGGGCTATGAGGGTGGAAACTGCGAGAATCGCTGTAGCGAGGGTAGGGATGCGTAGCATAGGGTTGGTTCTTGGGGTTATCGATCTCTGCAAGGCTTGCGCATGCGAGGCGGTTTGTCGTTTCAAAACTATTTAGTCAGGCTTAGAACACTTTTTCCGAACCTAAAAGGGGTTTGTTGCGACTTTTAGGGCAACGGACCATGCAGCGAGACGCGAAACAGGTATTGACGGAGTTGCTCGTCCTCAAAGCCCAAGGAGGCGAGGAGGAAGCCTTTTCCGAACTCTACGAGCTTTGGAAGTTGGATCTTTTCCGCTTGATCCGATTCGCGGTTAGGGACGGACAAGCGGCGGAAGAGATCGCCCAGGAGACATGGATCTCCATCGCCAAGGCTTTGCGGGGGGTGGAAGATCCCTCGGCTTTTCGCGCCTGGGCTTTGAGGATCGCTCGTCGCCGCAGCGTGGATTGGATACGCAAGCAGGAGAGCGAGCGATGGGTGCGTCGAAAGTTGGAAGCAGAACGGCCTTCCGCCGCGGATCCTCCAACTGCGGATTCAGCGGAATCCGCGGCTCTTTCGGAGGCGATCCAAAAGTTGGATACGGACTCTCGATTGTTGATCCATTTGTTTTACGAGACAGGACTGACCGTCGAGGAGGTTGGCTTAGCTCTTGAATTGCCTGCGGGCACCGTGAAGTCGCGACTCTTCGCTCTTCGCGAAAAACTTAAACGAGAAATTGAAAGGACACTGAAATGAATGACTTGGACGAAAAGATTAGGAAAGCTCTTGCCGGTACGCGCGAGGGCGAGGAGCTCTTCGTGGAGCAGGGCTTGATGGCCGAGGCGGTGGCGCCGTTTCGCGGCAAGCGTCGCTGGGTGAATGTGGTGGGGCTTTGCTATGGCTTTGCCGGCTTTGCTATCGCCCTTTGGGGCGGGGTGCGCTTCTTCGAGGCGGAAGATACGCGAGCGCAGATCCTATGGGCGGTGGTGTGCTTGATCGGTATTTTGCTGAACGCCTTCCTGAAGGTTTTCTTCTGGATGGAGATGCACACGAATCGCGTCTTGCGGGAAGTGAAACGGGTAGAGTTGCTGTTGGTGAAGAAACGGTCGGAGAGGCAGGGGTAAAGCGCCGACCCTATAATAAGGGGTCAGTTGGTGATGATACTTTTGGCAGGCTCTTGCACTGCGGACCGGGTGGTGCCGAGCGAAGCGACACGTTCACCGGTCCCTCCTGAGCGAGTAAAAATGGAGGGACGACCTCCGTGTCGTCCGTGCTGCAGGAGCAATTTCACTGCATTTGCGGATGACCTTACAAAAAGGCCCGCTCGCGAGCGGGCCTTGGGGAGGTGTATTGGAAAAATGATTACATTTCTTCGACGGCGACGCTGTACTTCTTGCCTTCGACCGCGATGTTGTAGCGGCGGGCGGATGCGCTGAGTTCGATAGTTTCGCGTTTTTGAGGAGCGGGTGCTGCAGGGGAGGCCGCAGCCGCTTGCGAAGCCGCGGTAGCGGTGGGCTTGTCCTTGCTTTTGTAATACGCGTCGAGCTCTTGCGGGAACATGGCTTGGATGACGCAGTGCTCGTCGTCGGTGGGTAGGTTCTTGGCTGCCAGGGCTTTTCTCAATGCGTCCATGCCGGGGTCCTTGAGGTCGGCGGGGCGAACGGTGATGGGGTCTTTGCCGGACTTTTGGGCGGCGATCTTCTGTACCTCGGGATCGACGGGCGCGGGGGTGCGGCCGTAGTAGCCGAGGGCGATGTCGGTGGCTTGGGGAGAGAAGTTCTTCCAGCGGCCGAACTTGACGTTGAGCATGGCTTGCACGCCCACGATTTGGGAAGTGGGGGTGACGAGCGGGATCCAGCCGAGGGCCTTGCGCACGACGGGGATTTCTTTGAAGACGTCCTCGAACTTGTCTTCCATCTTCTGCTCTTTGAGCTGGTTGCGGAAGTTGGAGAGCATGCCACCGGGGACCTGGTACTTGAGAGCGTCCGAGTCGACGCGCTCGTTGGAGAAACTGGTGAAGTCCTTGAGCTCCTCGTAGACCTTGGTGAAGTGTTCTCGCAGGAACTGAAGGGCGTCGAGGTCGTACTTGGGGCAGCGCGGGTGGTTTTCCAGCAGGGAGAGCATGCGGGCTGTATCCGGTTGGCCAGTACCGTTGGCGAAGGGGATAATGGAGGTGTCGATGTAGTCGACTCCGGCTTCGACGCCGGCGTAGTAAGTGGTGGCTCCCAGTCCGGCGGTGTCGTGGGTGTGCAGGACGACGGGGATTTTGACGCGGTCCTTGAGTCCCTTGATGATGTCGTAGGCTTGCTGCGGCGGTACGAGTCCGGCCATGTCCTTTAAGCAAAGGGAGGCGCAGCCGGCTTCTTCGAGCTCTTGGCCCAGCTTGACGAAGGCTTCGGTGTTGTGAACGGGTGAGGTCGTGTAGCAGATGACGCCTTGGGCTTCCTTGCCGGCGGCCTTGGCTGCCTTGATGGCGGTGCCCATGTTGCGCGGGTCGTTGAGGGCGTCGAAGATGCGGAAGATGTCCATGCCGTGCTTGGCGGACGTCTTGATGAAGGTTTCCACGATGTCGTCGGGGAAGTGGGCGTACTGGACGATGTTTTGCCCGCGCAGCAGCATCATGTGCTTGGACTTGGTGCGGGAGCGGATGGCGTCGAGCCGGTCGAAGGGGAACTCTTTGAGGAAGCGAAGTCCGGCGTCGATGGTGGCTCCGCCCCAGGTTTCGAGGCAGCCGAAGCCTAGGCCGTCGAGGACTTCGAGGGCGGGGAGCATTTGCTCGGTGCGCATGCGGGTGGCCGCGAGGGATTGGTGCCCGTCGCGCAGGACGGTGTTGTTGAATATGACTGGTTTGCTCATGGCTGCTGGGGGTCTTCGGAAACGCTTTCGATTAGAAATTGTTTAAGCGTGGAGAAGCGTAAGCTCTAAGAGTGTAATTGCAAATTCTTATTCTAAGAAATGTCAGAATAAGGTAGGCTTATTAAAAGCATGAGCGTTGGAAACCGCCCGCTTCGCTCGAGATCGCAGAGGGGTGGAATTCTGGCCTTCTTGCAGTGCGGTCGCCGGCTAAAGCTCGGCGCTACGAGCGGAAGAGAATGGTTTCGCGTTGGAAGAAGGAGGCGACGAGGCGGATGGAGATCCAGGCGTAGGCGAGGGAGCTGCCGAGGGTAACGCTGAAGAATGGCAGGTTGAAGGCGTCGCTGAGAAGCTGCTTCATGGAGAGGGCGATATTCAGTACGGGGATGAAGCCGACGTAGAGGGGGCTTTCCGCGTCGAAGACGAAGGAGAGGGCGGCGGGAAAGAGGAAGATGACGATGAAGGGGAAGATGTAGGCTTGGGCTTCCTTGGGGTTGCGGGCGAAGGTGGAGACCAGCAGGAGGGCGGCGGAGCTGAGCAGGGCCAGCGGGACGACGATGGCCACGAGTGCTGCGAGGTTGAGGTAAGAGATTGAGAAGGCTTCGCCGAAGAGGCTGGTGACGATTTGCTGGCCGAAACTGATGGCGGCCACGATGCCGAGAATGGAACAGATGGCGGAGAGGAGGCTGACTACGAAGATGGTATAGAGCTTCCCGCGCACGATGTCGCTGCGGGAGGCGGGGGAGACGAGCAAGGTCTCCATGGTGCCGCGTTCCTTTTCGCCGGCGCAAAGGTCGAAGGCGGTGTTGAGGCCTCCGAAGGCGGCTCCCATGATGACGATGTAGGGCAGGAAGATGGAGAGCACGAAGCCGGAAACGGCAGTGTCCTCGGCGATGTTGGTGGAGGTGACGTGAGTGGGCTTGATGAAGCTTTCTTCAAGTTGGGCGGAATCGAGGCGGGCCTTGATTTGCTCCGCGTTGAAGTCGTTGAGGATGCCTCGCAGGCGGCCGTTGGCGTTGCTGGAGTTTTCGTTGGCTTGGTCGTAGAGGATTTCTATGGGGGCGGTGCCGTGGCTCTGGAAGACTTCGCGGGCGTTTTGGGGAATGACGACGACGGCTCGGGTTTCGAAGGATTGGATAGCTGCGATCGCGCTTTCGCGGCTATCGAATCGGGTGACTTCAATGGTTTCGTTCGCTTCGATGGCATCGGTGAGTTCGGGGAACTCCGCTTCTTGGTAGATGCCGACCTCCAGGGTGGCGTTTTGTTTTTCCACTGCCTTTTTGCTGCCGAAGAACATGACGGCTCCCATGAGGGCGGGGGTGAGCAGCAGGGGGGAGACGATGACGCCGAGGATGACCCGCTTGTCGCGCAGGGTTTCGCGGAGCTCCTTGAGGAAAATGACTTTGGTGAGGGACATTCGAGTTATGAAATGTGGAGGGTGAAGGCTGTTGGGATCGCGTTGGATGGGGAGCGCTGGACTAGCGGACGCTACCCTCTTGCGGGGGCTACCTTTGGGCGTCGTCGAGTTGGTGGGCGATTTTAAGGAAGGCGTTTTCGAGGACCTGTTCGCCGGTTTGCTGTTTGATTTCGGATACGGTGCCTTCGGTGGCGATTTTGCCATGGTGCACGATGGCGACTTGGTCGCAGAGGCGTTCCACTTCGCTCATGATGTGGGTGGAGAAGACGACGGTAAGCCCCTCGTCGCGACACTGCTCGATGAAGCTCATGATGGTTTGGGAGGTCATGACGTCGAGGCCGGTGGTGGGCTCGTCGAAGATCATGACGGGCGGGCGGTGGATAATGGAACGGGCGATGGAGACGCGTTGCTTCTGTCCGGTGGAAAGCTTGTCGCAGCGCCCGTTCTGGTATTCTCCGATTTCCAATTGCTCGATCAGCTCGTTCACCCGAACTCTGAGGGCGGCGCCGTCGATACCGTTGAGGCGACCGAAGTATTCGAGCATTTCGCGGGCGGTGAGGCGGCCGTAGAGAGCGGTGCCGTTGGAGAGGAAGCCGATGGAGCGGCGCACGTCTTCGGGCTGTTTGACGGCGTCGAAGCCGGCGACGGTGGCCGAGCCTTGGGTCGGCTCCAGGAGGGTGCCCAGCATGCGCAGGGTCGTGGTCTTGCCGGCGCCGTTGGCTCCGAGCAATCCGAAGATCTGGCCCGGCTGGCAGGTGAAGGATACGCGGTCGACGGCCCGCACGAGTCCGCGTTTTCGGTCGCGGAAGGTTTTGGTGAGCTTTTTTGCTTCTATCACGGCTGAGGGAGCTGGAAGAGGTGAGGAAGGGTGCTAGTGAAAGGCATGGGATGAGGCTTGGAAATGGTTTTTGCCCAGAACTTAGCAGCTAAATGTTACCTATCGGTGACCGCGGGGGGAAATGGTGCGGTTTTTCGGCGAAAACTGAAATGGGAGCCAGGTCGCGCTGTGGAGCTCCTCTACGGCGTTTCTATGAGGTGAGCGGCCATGGGGCGTGAGCGCTTTTCTCCATGCCTTCGGCGGAATTGCCTAAAGGCTTGGCGTTGGAAGCCGTTGTTTAGAGGCCCGCTTGTTGGATTCGGGATTTTTGTAACGTAGATATTGTTCCTACAAAAGATGGATTCTGCGAGGCGAGGCTGCTTTAGCGGCCTCGCTTCTTGGTATCCGGGAGTGGCGCGATAGGGCTTCAGCGACCGAGGTCGCTGCCGGAGCAATCCTCATTAGCTGAGGAAGACCCAGCTGTTGTAGGCGGCGAAGGCGATGACGAGCAGGCCACCCTCGAGTCGAGTGACGCGGCCGGAGCCTCCTTTGCGGAAACAAATCAGGAACAGGGCAAGGGTGAGGCCGGCGACGCTGGGCAAGTCGCGGCTGAGGACCTCGGAAACGGTTTCGAAAGGGCTGATCACGGCGGCAATCCCCACGACCGCGAGGGTGTTGAACATGTTGGAGCCGATTATGTTGCCGATCACGATGTCGTGTTCCCCTTTGCGGGCAGCGGCGATGGAGGAGGCAAGCTCTGGGAGGGAGGTGCCGACGGCGACGATGGTCAATCCGATCACGAGATCGCTCACCCCGAGCAAGGTGGCTATTTCGACGGCGCCCCAGACCATGGAGCGCGAGCTGGCCAGAAGGATGGCCAGTCCAAGGAACAACCAAAAGAAGGACATGCCGAGCGAGGTTTTCTTGCTTTGCAGCTCTTCGGTGAATTCTTCGGCCAGGATGTCGCTCTCTCCCTTCATGCCCTCGTAGGTGGTCCATGCCATGATGGCGGCAAAGACGATCAGCATGACGATCCCGTCGAGGCGGGAGATATCGAGGTTCCAGACGAGGTAGCCGACGAGCACGGTGGCGGCGGAAAGGATGGGCAGCTCCTTCTTCAGGATGCTGGAGCGTACGGTGATGGGCACCACCAGGGTGGTGATTCCGAGAATGAGGGCGATGTTGGCGATGTTGGAGCCGAAGGCGTTGCCGAGAGCGAGCCCGGGATTGTTTTGGGCGGCGGCGATGGCGGAGACGATGAGTTCGGGGGCGGAGGTGCCGAAGCCGACGATGAGGATGCCGATGAGGAGGGGCGGCATGCCGAAGTGTCCTGCCACGCCGGAGGCTCCGTCAATGAAGCGGTCGGCGCTCCAAATGAGGGCGACGAGGCCGATTACGAGTGCAAGGATAGGAAGTAGCATCAGTAGGAGTGAGTGTGCAAAGCGCGGTGCCGGTTCAAGGATTCTTTGAATCGCTTTACGGGTTAGCCAAGAGTCAGGCTGCAGCGAATCGAGCCGGGCTCGAAGTGTTTTTTACCTAACAGATAAGAGGGCGTTCCGCCTTCAGGACCTGAATACGGTCGCTGCTGGGAACTTGGCCTCCAGCTGCTTAGCCTCCTCTCGGCTGCAGGTAGCGAGGGCGGTGGACAGCGCGTCGGCGAGGGTTGCGTCGCTCGCAAGCACGTGAACGGAAGCGTGGTGGTTGGCCGAAAGGCCGTTGCGGGGGTCGATCAAGTGATGGTGCTGTCCGCTTTTGTCGAAAGTCGTTCCGTATCCGCCGGATGAGGACAGCGCTTGATTGTTGAGCTCTGCCACGTCGTGTATGCCGAAACCGTTCGCGAGTCCGAGCTGCCAGTTGCGGCCGCTTGGATGAGAATCCAAGGCGCGTTTTTCTCCGAGGTCGATAAGGGTGTGGCCGAAGCCTTCCTCTCGCAGCAAGGCCGCTATCTTATCTGTAATGTATCCTTGGGCGACGCCGTTCAGCGTGATGGATACGGTAGCCGGGATTTCTATGGTGTCGGCTGTGATACGGATCTTGCGGTAGTCGACCGACTTGAGCGCTTGAGAAAGGTTAGCGGGAAGGCCGGAGTCGTGGCGGGCGAAGTGCTCGCGATAGGCCTGAATTACGGGTTGGATGGTAACGTCGAAGATGCCTTGGCTCTGGGCTCCGAATTCTTGGGCGAATCGAAGGAGCTCGAGAAGTTCGGCAGGGGCTTGCTTGAGTCGTTTCTCTTTATTGAGCTGGGATAGGCTGGAGCGTTCGTCGTAGAGGCTGAAGATCGTTTCCAGTCGTTGGATTTCGGATACGCAGGTCTTGAGGACTCGTTTGGCTCTCTTTTCGCTGTCGCAATTCAGCTGGATGCTGGCCTCGGCTCCGAGTACGATCCCTCTCCAAGGGTGCAGGGCTTTCGAATGGGCCGTACCGAACACGCTCGCTTGGCTGGCTGCGGCAAGGGCAGCGGATTGAACGGCGGCGATCTTGATGAAGCGGCGGCGGGTAGGTGTCATGGCGTTATCGGGACAAGGAACGTTCGCGGGCCTTCTTCAGGTACCTCATGGTATAGAAAACGCCGGTGAGGGTGAGCAGGATGAGGGCGATGCCGCTTAGGTCGGCAATCCATTTTCCAGCGCTGCCGAAGAAGCGGCCTGTGTGGATGTCGAGCAGCACGCGTCCCCAAGTTATGCCTTCCCCGCGGAAGGCGCGGAGCAGGTGTTGGGTGAGTTCGTCTGGTGCCGGGCTCGCGGCAATGGTTTCGAGTTTACGGTTGGGTTCAGCGATAGGGGACCAGTCGATGATCGACTCGTCGGACCGGTAGGGACCAGCGTCCGTATCGATAATCAGGGTACGCTGGTCGTCGGTGACGATTTGGGAAATGGTATCGCCGGGCAGGGAGGCCGGGGGGATCGTTTCTATGATTTCCCCCTCTCTCGTGAGGAGAAGCATGCTTTTCGGAAAGGCGACCGCGATCAGGTTTTCGAGAGGAGCTGCTCCGATAGGGGGCGGAAAGTGGCCGAGGCTCCTTTTATCGAGGAAGAGCTGCCCGTCGAGCGAGGCCAGGCTGTGCTGGCCGAGCGAGTAGTGAATGACCTCTCCGGCGGGCTGGAGACCGTACCAATCGTAGATCCAGTCGGCTTCCACGGTGCGGCTTTGGAAGTCGAGGTCGTCGCTATGGTTGAGCAGGATGCCGGTGACGCAGATTAGGATGAAGATGGCCGAGAGGGCTACGCCTACCCGACGGTGAAGGCGGAGCAAGGCCCGTCCGGGACCGCGTCGCTTTTTTTGTTTGGGGAGCGTTTTACTCATCGAAGGGCTTGCTGATGCAGGAACAGGGCGAGCCGTCCGAGTCGCTTAAGGGCGTTGACGGACAGGGTTGCGCCTGAAATTCCGTCGATGTTCTTGTTGAGTCGAAGCTTTTCTGTGAGCTCCGCATCGGTGAATTGGTTGGTGAAGAAGCTGTGCTTCACTTCCCAGCCGTGGCTCTCGCGGTAGATGAGGACCTTCAAGCGAGTGATCCGACCGTCCTCTACCACGATACCGACGGTGATGGGCTTGACCTTGCCGATCTCTTCGAGGATCCAGGCGGTGCGCTCTTTGTCTTTCCAGTAGCGAACCCGCAGGGCGGGGTAGTCGTGCCCGAGTATCTTTTGTATGTCGGGCTTGAGTTCGTTGGTGATCCAGAGGACGGAAGGTTTAGGCGAGGCGCCGTCGAATGATTCCGCCACGAAGCTCTCGGGGGCGAGGTAAACTTCCTCGTCCGGAGTGTCGCCAAAAGTCGAATACGCGAAAGCCATCGCGGCGGCGAGGGCGAGGCTGGTCAATCTTGGCGTATTCAAGTTCATGGAATTGGTGTGCTTTTTGACCGGAAAAGCCGAAGGGGCGCAATCCCCTTCGGCTTTCTGTTCTAGTGTTTACCGAAAATCTTAGAAGTGGTAGCCAACTCCGATGTTGATGATTTCCTCGTCCTTGGCGGAGTTCGCGTAGTCGGTGAACTGCACGTCCCACTTGAAGACTACGTTCTCGATGGGCCAGTAGTTCATGCCGATATCGAAGAAGGCGTCTTCCGTGTTGGAGGCGCTGCCGGCGTAGTTGTCGTATACGCTGTAGCGAGCGAAGAAGCCGACGTCGCCTGCTTCCGTTGCGAAGCGGTAGGACGGTTCGATGTAGTAGCCGAATTGCTCGTCCGCTCCGTTGATTCCCGGAGCGGCGCCGCCGAGATCCCAGCGAGCGTAGAGGGCGCGAAGTCCGAAGCCGCCGCGTTGGTAGTCGGCGTGAGCGGAAACCAGTGTCGCGTCGATGGACTCTGCCAGAGTGCCTTGGGCGATGTCAGTCTGGTACTGGGCGGAGAATCCGACTTGCAGGCCGGGAGTGCCGGAGTAGGTGGCGCGAGTGGTGATGGCGCCGTCGGAGGCTTCTGCGGAGCCGACCTTTTGGCGGCCGCTGCGAATGTTGAAAGCCTTGCTGCCGGAGGTTGGAGCGAAGAGGCCGGTGTGGGCCGCCGCGTCGAAAGCCCAACCAGAGTCGTTGGTGTGGCGGTAGGCGACGCCACCTTCCCACCAGGTGGTAGGGATGATGTTCTTCTCAACGTTGTTGCGCTCGACGCCGTAGAAGGTCGCGGGCTCGTGGGTCTCGTTGAGGATGCCTACCGGGACGAGGAAGATTCCTGCCTTGGCGGTGTCGGTGTCGTTGAGGTCGAACTCGACGTAGGCTTGCTCGAGCTCGATTTCGCCCGGTTGGCCGTCGCCTGCGATGGAGTGCTCCAGTTCCACCTCGGAAACGAAGCGAATGTCGTCATTGAACGCGTGGTCGAGGAAGAGGACCCAGCGGTGGAAGTCGGCGGAGTCGGCCTTGCCGAAATTGTAGTGAAGCTCGCCGTAGCCGCCGAGGTGGGTGCGTTCCGCAGCCGAGGCGCTGCCGCCGGATGCAGCGCCGGAGGAAACGTAGCCCTCTACGAAGCTGGCAGTGGTTTCCACCTTGCCGGCGGTAACCTCGATCTCTTGCTCCGTCTCGACCAGCTTGGTCTCGGTCGTGTCGACGCGTTCGAGCAGGGCGTTGATCTGCTCCTGCTGCTTTTGGATGATCGCCCACATCTCTTCGCGAGAGGGGAGCTCGTCTTGGGCGGCGAGGGAGCTGCCGAAAACGGTGAGGCTAGCGATGCCTGCAGCTGCGAGGCGTTTCCAATTCTGGTTCTTGGTCATGGCTTTGTCAGTTAAAAGGTCCTGCGAACACTCCGTTTCGAATCGTTCTTGAAACTCAGTATCAACAAGTCGTCAGGAGTCGGGATGAAACTGTGTCTCAATAGCGAGTCAAGCGTTCAGTGAGAGAAAGTCTCGGCTTGGGCAGGCGGCGGGGAGGGAGGTAGCTCAGTCGAAGCTGGCGGGGGCGACGAATGGGGAAATCGGGCGGTCGGGGGATTGCTTTGAATTGCGGAAGCGGGAATCGCTCGTCTTTAAGTGGCTCCGGAGCGTGCGGTGGCTGTCCCGTTTTGTTACGGGGGTGAAACGGTGTGAAACCGTTTTTGGGGCTTCATCTTTTCAGCTCGCTTGTTTGCAGATTTTCTGCTGCCTGTTTAGCTTCGTTTTAGTTAGACCATCTTTTGATGGTTCGAGGTGTTTTCCGGTTGTAGCGTCGCTGTTTGAAACTGCCTATTCTCAATACGACGCTCAAAATATCAGATAAATGGAAATATACGTAGGAAACATCTCCTTCGGGCTATCGGAAGGAGACCTGCAAGACGCGTTCGAGCAATTCGGCGCGGTCTCACAGCTCAAAATCATCACTGACCGCGAAACCGGTCGCTCCCGTGGTTTTGGGTTCATCACAATGGACAATGCCGAAGAAGGCCAAGCAGCAATCGCTGGATTGAACGGGCAAGAGCTCGACGGACGTGAACTTTCCGTCCGCGAAGCGACCCCACGCGCTCCACGCGCCCCTCGCGGCGGAGGCGGTGGCTTCCGTGGCGGTGACCGTCCACGTGGCGGCGGCGGTGGTGGTTACCGTGGCGGCAGTGGCGGCGGAGATCGTCGCGGCGGAGGTGGCGGCTACCGTGGAAACGATCGTCGTGGCGGCGGAGATCGCCGTGGCGGTGGTTATCAAGACGGTTACTAAGCCACTGGCCGTATTAATCTTTTGGAGACCTGCTCGATTCGAGCAGGTCTTTTTTTTTGTTCATCGCTAAGAGCAGTGGGATTGCAGTTTACCTTCAGGGCCGTCCCTCGCGACGTGCCTAAAATCTCCGCTCTAATATCCTGCATTACGGCGTGGCGCCTTTCGGCTTCGCTCAAGATCCATGACGAGCGTCAGCCCCACGCTCGTGAGCGTCTCCCCGCAAAATGTGATGAAGCTTGTGTCCGAGTATTGCCTTGGGTGGCTGGCGTTCGGCTCGCGGACTTGGCGTGTAACCGTTTCGTATCGCTGGCGATCGTTCGGTATTCTCTGTAGTTGTGTTACAGGAGGGCTTCGAATGACAGGGCTCTGCGCCGAAACGGTCACGATTGCGTGACGCTAGGGTTCAGCCGTTGACCTTTCGATTTTTGCTGCAGGATCACTGCGCTTCCAACGGGCTGGTGAATTCGAATGTGTCAGTAGCGTTGCGAACTATTTGTATTCAAAATATGAAACACATTAAATTTGCAGCAATCATAGGTGTGTCGGTGAGCACTTTGTCGGCTGGAGCGGCGCCTGAGAACGCACTCTACGAAGAGGCGAAGGCTACTGTTACCCAATGGGCGGAAACGGAGAGTCTCATTTCCAAGGAGCTCAACGATTGGAAGGCGGACAAGGCCGTTCTCGAAGACCTAGCTCGCATGCTCGAGTCCGAAAAGGAAGGCCTCTCGGAGAAGATCGAAAAGGCAAAGGAGTCTGCGACTGAGGCTGACAAGCGTCGCGAAGAGATTGCAGCTCGCAAAGAGTCTCTGGAAGAGGCTTCAGCCGTTGTTCGCGAAAACCTGGAATCGTTGGAAGATGGGATTCGGGAGTTGATTCCGTATTTACCCGCCAACTACGTCGACAGCATCAAGCCTTTGATTCGCCAGATTCCGGAGAAGGGAAAACCCTCTCAGCTCTCGCTATCGGTGCGTCTCAGAAATGTCGTAGGGATTCTCAGCCAAGCGAACAAGTTCGACAACGTCATCAGCTTGGAAACGGAGACTCGCGAGTTTGCGGATGGTCCCAGCAAGCAGGTGAACACTTTGTACTTTGGTTTTTCGATTGCGTACTATTCGGACGCCAGCGGCGAGAAGGCGGGATACGGATATCCGACGCAAGAAGGTTGGAAGTGGCAAGAGGCTCCGGAGTACGGGCCCTCCATCCTCAGCATGATTTCCATGTATGAAAAGGGGAAGCAAGCAGAGTTCGTTAAGCTTCCTGTAGTAATAAAATAACTACCGTACGATAATGAAGACTTACAAGAAATGGGCAACGTTCGCCGTTGCGTCTTTGCTTTCAGTTGGAGCTCTCGCTCAATCGGATTTGCAGTCCGTAAATGACGGTGCTCGCAAGGATCTCGAAGCCTCGCTGGCTCGACTCAGCGAGGTCCGCAAGGAGATCCGCGAAGAAAGCGTTCCGCTCTCGCGTCGGATCAACGAACTGAAGCTGCAGACGCGCGGATTGGGTGCGACGCTTGAGCGGGCCCAGCGGGCGCAGGACACTCGCACTATCGGTTTGGAAGCTTTGGAAGGTCGCGTTCAAGCGATCCAGGATGAAAACGAATACCTTGGCGGTCTCATGAGTCAGTTCTTGCAAGAACTGCAGACACAGATGACCGCTGCGGAGCAGCAGGTCCACGAAGCGCGGATGGAGTCGATCCGTGAGTCCCTAGAGTCTGCGGACGTTTCCGAGAAGGATAAGTTCGCTTCCCAGGTGGATGCGGTACAGCTCGGAATCGACCGCATCAAGGAGCGGCTCGGAGGAGCGGTCTACGCGGGCCAAGCCATCGATGCGGCGGGGAATTTGCAGTCGGGCAAGTTTGTGGAACTGGGACCGGTAAGCGTTTTCGCGAGCGATTCGGGTACCGAAGGCGGAATTATCGAGTCGCATCAAGTATCGGTCCCCAATGCGACGGAGCTCTCTCCCGAATTCTCCAGTAGCGTCGCTCAGATTGCGGCCAGCTCGCAAGGAGCCATGGAGCTGGACGTTACCTTGGGGGCCGCATTGGCGATCGAGGGGGCGAAGGAGAGCGTTGCAGAACACGTTCTCAAGGGTGGGCTTTGGGTCTGGCCGATCATCATCTTCGCTCTGCTGGCGGCCTTGCTGGCGATCTACAAGATGGTTGCCATTTACACGATCAAGCAGCCAAACGCGTCCCACCTCGGCTCCATTGTACGGAAGGTACGTTCCGGAGAGAAGGAGGCCGCCTTGGAGGAGGCCCGCTCGCTTCCTTGGGAATTTGGTCCGATGATCGAGGAAGCCGTCAAGTGCAGCGACCAGGAGAAGGAGCTCGTGGAAGAAGTGATGTACGAGAAGATGCTCGAAGCGCAGCCCAAGGTGGAGCGTTTCTTGTCAGTCATCGCGATCACCGCAGCGGTTGCTCCGCTCTTGGGTCTCTTGGGAACGGTGACCGGCATGATCAACACTTTCAAGATGATCACGCTCTTCGGTACCGGAGACGCCAGCTCGCTCTCTGGAGGTATCTCCGAAGCCTTGATCACTACCGAGCTCGGACTTGTGGTGGCCATTCCATCGCTGGTTGCTCACGCCATGCTGAACCGCAAGGCGCAGTCGATTATGGCAAATATGGAAAAGTTGGCCGTTGTATTCGTGAACGGACTACCGAGTCGCAAATAGGCGAACCGAACAAGAGGTACCCAAGTATGACGGATTTTTTCCAGGAGAGCTTCTTGCCTATTTGGAACGCGGGCGGAACGCTAATGTATCCGCTGGTTGGATTAGCGTTGCTCATCTTTTTCACGGGCATGGAGATCGTTGTCTACCTCAACGAGCTTAGAGGCAAGCCAGCCAGCGATCGGACGATCGAGGATTGGGTTAATACGCCCAGCCATGCGGGTGGTGAGATCCAGAGTATGATCGAATACGGCAAAGCCGCTTTGCCCGACCAGCGAGATGTAATAAACCGGTTCAGCGAGATGCGAAACGAGCACATTGCCCGAATCGACCGTCGCCGTACGATGCTTGCTGTTTTCGTGAGCGCGGCTCCATTGACCGGCTTGTTGGGTACGGTGATTGGAATGCTTAGCACTTTCAAGGGCCTTGCCATCAGCTCTGGCGGGCAAACCGTGAACATGGTCGCCGACGGTATTTCGGAGGCTCTGATCACGACGCAGCTGGGGCTCGTTATAGCGATTCCAGGATATATTTTGATGATGCTTATCGAAAAGCGTCAGAACGCTTTGGATACGCTGATCACGCGTATCGAAGCCACCATCGCGCGAAAGGCGCGGCAAGCGAATTGGGAGATTTAGTAGGAGATGAAAAACAGACGAATGTTCGCCGAGAAGAAGAGCACTGAGGAGATCAACATGTCTCCTCTGATCGACATGGTTTTCATTTTGTTGATCTTCTTCATCGTAACCACGGTCTTCGTGGAAGAGACCGGTGTGGAAGTAAACAAGCCTCAGGCGGCCTCCGCTTCCGATCTGGAAAAGAATAGCATCTTGATCGCGATTACGGAGAACGGAAACGTTGTCTACGGTGGCAAGGATGTTGGCGTGAGCGGAGTTCGACCTATCATTCGTCGCCTCTACCAGAAGGAAAAGATGCCAGTCATTATCCAGGCGGATCGTAAGTCGATTACGGATACGCTGGTGAGGGTGATCGATGAAGCCAAGTTGGCGGGGGCGATTTCCGTAAGCCTCTCTACCGAGGACTAAAAGCGTCTCTGTAATGAACGATCATTACCAATCGAAAGGCGTCAAGCGAGGTCCGGCCCGTTTTGCCCGGATCTTCGTCTACTCGGTGTTGCTGGTGGCTGTCTTTGTTTTCGTTCTTCCCTTCACGCAGCACTTGCTGAGCGTCAAGGAGCGAAGAACGGTGCGAACGGTCGACGTTGCTTTGCCACCGCCTCCTCCTCCGCCACCCGAACCGCCACCTCCTCCGGAGGAAAAGGTCGAGCAACCGTCGCCCGAGTTGCAAAGCCAACCCAAGCCTTTGAGCTTGAGCCAGCTGCAGCTCGCGATGAATCCCGGAACTGGGAATGCCTTGGGGGCTGCTTTCGGTATGGGCTCTTTCGATGTCGATACCAACGCTCTGGATGAGATCCAAACCTTCAGCATGGCTGAGCTCGACGAGAAGCCTCGGTTGGTGCGTCAACCGCAGTGGTCGCCGCCTCGAAATCTGATGGGTCGCGTCAAGGGCGACATCACGGTTACGATCCTCTACGAGATCGACACGGAAGGTCGCGTCGAAGTTCAGCGAATCGAACGGATCAGCCATGAGATCGCGTCCGACACGGCGACTGAGTACTTCGAGTCCTTGAGGTATACCGTTCCGAAGAAGGACGGTGTGGCCGTTCGCATGCGGAGCCGCACGACTTTTACTTTAGCGCTTTAGTACATAGAAACTGGATACAATACGATGAAACTTTCAACAAGCTTACTAGGGGCCCTTTTCCTCGCTTCTGCTTCCCTCTCTGCCCAGACCTATCCTCTGAGCGAAAACTTCTGGTCGAATCCTGAGTTCAAGGACCGTGTGATGGGTAGCTATGGTACGCACAGTGAACTCGAGCCGCGCTTGAACGACGAGGAGGGACAGTTTTTCAAAACTTTGATTGTGGTGCTTGAAGCGAATCTGGAGCAGGGCGCGATCTTACTGGAAGAGCGTGTCACTAGCGAGTCGAGCGCCGCTCTTGACTTCATGTTAGGAACGATTCGCATGCAGTTGGGGCAGATGGACAAAGCTGTTTCCAGCTACGAAACTGCGATCAAGAAGTTTCCCAACTTCATGCGAGCCTATAAGAATCTGGGGATCGCCTACGTGCAAAGCGGAGAACTCGAGAAGGGGACCGAAACTATCATCAAGGGGATGGAGCTTGGTGGAGCGGACGGCTTGTCGTACGGATTGCTTGGATACAGCTATTTGAACCAAGGCAACTATTCCTCCGCCTTGAACGCTTACAGCCTAGCCCTTGCCTTCCAGCCGGCATCGAAAGACTGGAAGCTGGGAAAGATTCGTTGCTTGATGGAATTGGGTTCCTATGGCGAAGCAGCCGGATTGGTTTCGGAGCTGATAACCAAGGATTCCTCGAACCACGAACTTTACTTGCATCAAGCGAACATTGCCCTGGCCCAGGACCGTATCGAAGCGGCTCTCGCCAACTTGGAGATTTCCCGCCGCCTCGGGAAGGGCGACGAAAACAGCTTGTTCTTGCTCGCGGACATCTACGCCAACCGGAGCATGTTTGACCTCGCCATCGACGCCTACCGGGATGCGCTTGAGGCGACCCAGAACAAGACGAGCCGTTTCAAGAGCTTCAATCGAGCGATATCGGCCTTCATTGACAACCAAGCTTGGGAAGAGGCTTTGCGACTCAATCGTATCGCCATGGAGGGCTTCGGTGCCGATCTCGACGAAGAGCAACGCTTGTCGCTGCTCAACCTGAAGGCAGAGATCGAGCTGGGCTCGAACGACAGCGATGCGGCGGCGAGAACGCTTGAAGAGATCATTGAGGCGAACCCCATGAACGGTAGGGCGATCGTACTGCTTGCGAAGCACTCCTGGAAGAACAAGGACTACGAGGAGGCCGCTTTCCTGTACCAGCGAGCGGAAAACATCGAAGCGGTTTCGGCTCAAGCGTTTTTGCAGTACGGTCAAATGCTCGTGGAGCAAAAGGACTACGCGGAAGCGGCCAAGAAACTGCGTCGGTCCCTAGACTTGAACTACGAATCGAACGTAGCCGACTATTTGCGAGCGGTCGAAGAAGCCGCTTCGCGCAGCTGATCGATTCGTTCCGTTTTTCACGATCTATCAGGCGTCTCTTGTTTGCGGGGGCGCCTATTTTTTTAACCTGTCGAAACGCTCGCTGGTTCGGTAGCGTGAGGGCGAGATCCCCAGCTGCTTCTTGAAGCTGCGGCTGAAGGCAGCCAAGGATTCGTATCCGCAATCCAGTGCGATTTGGGTGAGGGAGTCGTCGGAGTGAACGAGCAGCTTGACGGCTCGGTTGAGCTTGTAGTGGACGAGGTAGCTGCCGAGGCTGACCCCGGTCAGCGTTTTGAAGCGTTTGCGCAGGTGGCTTTCCGAGAGCGAGAGAGCGGTGGCGATTTGCGTGATGCTCGTGCTTTCCTCCGATTGCATCTCTAGGAAGGTGTTTATCTTTTCCACGAGTTCGTAGCCAGCTGTTGGATACTTCGGGGAA